>JACRLM010000099.1 GCA_016235255.1 Nitrospinota bacterium
AGCACCGCCTTTGCTCGACAACGGCGTCTGAAAACCCCAACTGCCCCGATTTACGGTTCATTTCGCCTCCAGCTATATATTGTATTACTATTGGTAATATAATATAGCATCATAAAAGCAATTATGCAAAGCTTTCCTTGATAAGGCGGGGTGGCGAAGGTGAAACCTGAGCCGGGGCGGTTCTTCGAAAAGTGCGGTGTGGTTAGCAATTCGCTTTACGCTCCCACCCCCCCCTGGCAGGGGGAGAAACAACGTTGCTACAAGGATTCGTTTCAGGACATATGACCATTTGTAATGTCCTATATCGGGACACCAATGCCTGGCCTTTGATAAAAATGGAATTACTGCTGGAAAGCTGACCGCGCTTATCTGTATTATATTCAATATGATATAGCCTTTATAATTATTACCCAATAGCCTGATTCCATATGGCATACAAGATGCTATGTACCCTCAAGAGGTTGAATGCAACAAGGCTTGAGTTGGAGGGGATTCCAGATTCCGTTTAAAGTGGCGCTTAAAACAAGGCGCCTTGGTTTATTCATATCAAATCATTTAGTCAGGAGGTTTTACATGAAGAGGGTTCTTTCACGCATCGCTTTGGCGGCTCTGCTTGCCATCGCCCCCGCGGCTATCTATGCCTGCGGTTCGTCTTCGACCGGTTCCTCGTCATCCGGCGAGTCTTCCAGCTCCGGCGGCGAGACTTCGTCGTCTGGCGGCACTTCCGGTGATACCGCATCTTCCGGCGGCACGTCTGGCGAGACCACGTCATCCGGCGGTACTTCCGGTGACACAACTTCATCCGGCGGCGCTACCACCACGCCTGAGCCCACACCGGCGCCGACACCGGCTCCCGCCGCCACCACTTATTCGGGCATTGTTTACACCAACACCCAGTTCACCACCCCAGCCGCCGGCGTTTCCGTTGTGATCAACGACGCTTCCGGCGCGATCACCCTGACCACCGGGGCCGACGGCACGTTCTCCACAACCCAGGGCAATCCCTCGGCCGGTTACACGTCGCAGATCGGCAATTTCCGGATGATCACCTCCGCCACCGACGGCAACTGCGGTTCCTGTCACGGCGGGACCACCGGGGCAGTCCCGACGAACAAGATTTACGCCGGATTTTAATGGCGTGAACGCGGGCGGCAACGCCCGTTAATGATATACTCGGCTCCCGGCGGGACGAACGCCGGGAGTTTTTTTGTCATTATTTTCGAGGGGGACACAGTGATAATTGACAAATGCGCTTCAAATAAAACCGGCTGGATCGCCGGAATGCTTGTTATCATCGCCGCCTTTTCCCTTTACGCCTGTGGTGAGGAATTGGAGGGGGGGAGCATTGGCGAAAGCGGCTCTGGCAAATACACCCACAATACCGGACAGAACTGCATGGGGTGCCACTCGGCCACATACGCCGGGACGGTCTATTCGAGCATAAGCGGCTCTCCTTCGCCCAACGCGGTGGTGGTGATCACCCAGAACGACGGCGCGACGCTCAATATCACCGCCGACAACAGCGGCAACTTCTATACCCAGAGCGGATCGCCGTCCGGCGGCTATTCCGCCACAGTGCAGGGGAACACCACCGGCATGGCCACAAATCCCTCCACCGGGGCATGCTCCACCGGCGGCTGCCACGATAACGTGACCAACGCGGTGGTGTACCAGAACTGATTTGTTTACGCGGCGCCTGTCATCCCGGCCGTGATCCCGGATAGCCGGGGACGGCCTCCGGGATGACAATGCGCGCGCGCCAACCTTGCTTGAAACGCTTCCATAATTATTATATAATATACAATTATATAATATATAAACATGTGGTGTTGCCATGAAAACCATGAGCGTCAGCATTGACGAAGGCCTCTATAAACAGTTGAAGCAGGCCGCCGGACAGAGGGGGATGAGCGGATTCATCACCGAGGCGGTGCGGGAAAAGCTTGGCGGGAAGCAAAAGTCGCTGCTGGACGAGTACAAAGCGGCCAGCCGGGATCATAAGCGCAAAGCGGTGGAGAAGGACTGGGCCGCCATTGAGACGGAAGGGTGGGATTGACTTGAGCGGCAAAGGACCGGAGCGGGGGGACGTTTTCTGGGTCAGGCTTGATCCCACCGCGGGTACGGAGGTAAAAAAAACCAGACCGGGGATCATCGTGTCCAACAACGCCCAGAATGCCGCCGGTTCCCGGGTGATAATGGCTCCGGTGACATCAAGTATCGGCAAGGTCTATTCTTTCGAGACCCGCGTAGCCATAGGCGGCAAGCCGGGCAAGGCTATGCTCGACCAGATACGGGCCGTGGACAAAATCAGGCTGGCCGGCTATATCGGCCGGGTGACGCCTGATGAAATGCGCGCCATGGAAGAAGCGCTAAAGCTTGTTCTGGACTTGACAGTTTGAATGTTGGATCGCCCCAACTCCGGCGTTAAGGTCCATCCTTCCAAATATTCCTCCCTCTCCATTGGATACGAGGCTTGCGAAAGGTTACAATGAGACGGGAATCTGATTGCGCAAGGGGAAATAAAGGTGACTGACGACTCCATCGGAAACAGCGAGGGGGACGACACCGGCCAGTGCAACAAGAGCCGGGAGGACTGGTACCGCCTGATCTTCGACAGCGACGAGGATCCCATGTTCGTCTTCCCACTGGGCGAGAATGGCGTCTTCGGCGATTTCGTGGACGTGAACGACGCCGCGTTGCGCAAGCTGGGATATTCCCGCGAGGCCATGCTTCAAATGTCCATTTCCACCCTGATCGGCGAGGAGGTGACCGGCGCGCTTGAGAACCTAGCCGAAAGACTTTCCGTAAACCGCCGGGCGGACATGGAATGCATACTCAACGGGGCGGACGGCTCCGCCATCGCGGTGGACGCAAGCTTCACCCTGTTCGAGGCCGGAGGCCAGCCCACGGTGCTGGCCGTGGCGCATCCCCAGTCCGGCGCGGACAAAATAGAGAGGGAACTGGACATCGCCGAGCGGCGCATAAGCGCCATCATCAGGACCGTGGGCGAAGGGATCGTGGTGATAGACGGTGAATCGAACATCCTGTACGTCAACCAGGAGCTTTTGAACATTTTCGGCTATAGCATAGAAGAGCTAATCGGCGAATGCGTCCATATCCTCATGCCGGAAAAATACCGCTCCGCCCACTCCGGCGGGATGCAAAGATACCTTGCCGGCGGGCATTCGCATATCATTGGCCGCCGCCTGGAGCTTGAGGGGGTGCGCAAGGACGGTTCTGTTTTCCCATTGGAGATAAGGGTGGAGGAGACCAGGCTTGACGAGCGCAACACGCTGTTCACCGCCGCCATAAGGGACATCTCCGTGCGCAAGGCTGGCGAGGTGGCCCTTCGCGAGGCCAAGGAGCACGCCGAAGAGGCGACAAAACTTAAGGACAAGTTCGTCTCCCTGGTGGCCCATGACCTAAAATCACCGCTGACCTCCATAGTGGGCCTGCTTCGCCTTGTCAACAAGGACATCGGCGGCTCGCTTCCGGTGAAGTACAAGGAAATGCTCTGGCATATCTCCAAAAGCGGCGAACGGATCATCCAGATCATAGACGACCTGCTCAACATCACAAGGCTGTCCACTGGCGCCATAAAGCCGGAGCGGCGTTTTGTGGACGGCGCCGCGCTGGCGGAGGCGGCCATGGAAAGCTTCAAATATATCGCTTCGGAGAAGGGGGTCGGCTTCGTGAACAATGTCACCCCCGGTTTAAGGCTGTACGCTGATCCCGGTCTTTTCGAACATGTGCTGCAGAACCTGATATCCAACGCGATAAAGTTCTCGTCCAGGGGAGGGGCGATTGAAGTGTTCAATCCGCCGGGGCAGGGGACCGCCGTGGCGGTGAAGGACAGCGGGGTGGGAATCGGCGCGGAGATAATTCCAGCCCTGTTCAAGCACGATGTGAAGACCTCCACGGTGGGCACCAACGGCGAAAAAGGGACCGGATTGGGCCTGCCGTACTGCGGCGAGATAATGGACGCCCACGGCGGCTCTATTACTGTGGAGTCCGTCATCGGCGAAGGGAGCGTGTTCTATGTCCGCCTGCCGGAGAAAAGACCGCTTGTGATGATCGTGGAGGACGAGAAGATCGTGCGCAAGGTGTACCGGCGCTACCTGGAAAACATCGGGGCGGAGGTGCTGGAGGCGGCCAACGGCAAGGAGGCGCTGGAGATGCTGGAAAAGATCGAGCCAAACCTTATCATTATGGACATATTCATGCCGGTGATGAGCGGATTCGAGCTTCTCGTCAGGATAAGGGGGGAGGTGAAGACCAAGGCCATACCGGTGATCGTGGTCACCTCCGATTCAAACATGGAGACCCGCGAAAAGGCCTTCCGGCTGGGGGCGGACGATTTCATTTCAAAATTGATGGAGCCGGCCGATTTCATACCCCGTGTGCGGCGGTTTATAATCTGACCATTGACGTATTTCCTTTGTACGGGCACGGCGAGCCGTGCCCCTGCGAGGAGATGATCCCGGATATCCGCAAGCGCATAGTTCGGAGTGTGTTAGCGCATAGCGCGCCACCCCGGACATTCAGCACTTTTCCACCATCACGCTTATTTTTACGCCTCTTTATGCCCCAAACGACACGCCACGTAAAAATGTTGCGCCTGAAAATGTATTTTAATGTATCATTGACAGGTTAAATCCAGGTTCTGGAAACCATCTGGGGGAAAGTACGGTTGAGCGCTGAAGAAAAGGTAAAAACCATCCTGATCGTTGATGACGAAAGGGAAATACTGCGCCTTTTGGAGCGCTTGATAACCCGGGAGGGATACCGCGCCCTTACAGCCTCCTCGGCGATTGACGCCTTCATGCATGTCCAGGAAAACAAAGTCGACCTGGTGATATCCGATATCAGGATGCCCGGCATGGACGGGCTGGAGCTTATCGGCCAGATACACGACCTGGACCCCACGATTCCCGCTATCGTCATTTCCGGATACGGCACGTTTGAGACGGTAATAGACGCGGTCAAGCGCGGCGCCTTTTTCTTCCTGAACAAGCCTTTTGAAAGCCATGACCTTCTGGAGGCGGTGAAAAAGGGGCTTCGGCTCCATCACCTCACCCACGAACCGGGAGACCCTCCGCCGGGGACTCGCCTTTCGCTCAAATTCGAGGTGGAGCCGGATCAGGATTACATTTCCCAGATGAACTACCAGATATCCATCGCCGCCCACAGCATGGGCTTCCCTTATTCCATATACAGCGTAAACCTTCCTTTCATAGCCGACGAGCTTATCGTGATGGCGGAAAAAGCCGCGGCTGGGAAAGAAGGGGACAAAAAGCTGAGCGTGAAAGTGGAGCTTACGAAAGATGCGGCGTACCTTACGGTGGAGTCGCCGTTTCCGGTGTATGATTCCTCCAAGCTCCCCAAGAGCGAGGCGGATTTCGACGTTGCCAACATCGAGTCCGTCAGCCTGATGATGGCCACTTACTTCGCCGAATCGCTGGTTTTCAGCGAGGACATGAAAAAGGCCGAGGCTGTGATCACAAAAAGCCGGGCGGTGTATAAAACCGACGTGATAAGCTGATTTTTCTGGACTGGGGGCGGCGCGGAATATAAAATCCGGCCGATAGGGCGATTTGTGGCCCGTACAGAGGGGAAAGCAGTAAAAAGGGCGATTGTCTAAAGGAGCGACACAAAGTGAAAATAGAGACCCGGAAGACAGAAACGAGCGTGATATTGGACCTGGTCGGCAACATAAGGACCAGCGAGGACTATTCAGAGTTCAAAAAGTCCATAGACGAAGTGATAGACAAAGGCGCGGCCAAGATAATAATGAACTTCGCCGAGGTCCGTTTCATAAACAGCTCCGGCCTTGGGCGCCTTGTGCTTGCCGCGAAGAAGATAAAAGAGAGCAACGGCGTGTTGGGCATAATCAACCTATCCGACGATCTCAAAGAGCTTTTCATGTTCACCCGGCTGGACACAAAGATATCCATATTCAAGAGCGAAGAAGAAGCGGTCAAGGGGATGTGAACCGGGGGGGGGGGGCGGCCGATGGCCGCTCTCCCAACGTTTTTGCAGGATTCCTCCAGCGGGCCGCCCATTCGGGACTTTCCGGCCTTTATTAAGACAAATGGCGGTCAAATGCCGCTAATGCAATTCTAAATACAATGTGCAGTCGCCGCCCCACTTGCGCGGCAAAGTCCATATTGACTTATGGACATATATTGTGTACACAATAGCCATGAGGTATGAGTGGGATGAGCGCAAAAGGCTGGCCAACCTGGAAAACATGGGCTGGACTTTTTCGATGTGGACATCGTTTTCGGCTCGCCTCATGTCGTGGTCCATTCATCCCGGGAATAAATGAAACAAGGCGCCTTGCCATTGGAAGTCTGAATGGCCGCCTTGTGACGGTGATCTATACATTGAGATCGGATGTTGTAAGAATCATTTCTTTCCGGAGAGCGCGCGTTGATGAAAGAGAAGCATATAAAAAGCTACACGGCGGCGGAACTTAAGGCAAGACGCTCCGCCAGCGGAACCGATTATAAGAAGCTGGACTCGTTAAGCGACGAGGATGTGGAGCGGTATGTGGCCGGGGATGAGGACGAACACGGAATTGCCCCCGATTGGACGCAAGCAAAGCTTGTATTGCCGGAACGCAGGCAATCGGTGCATCTCCGGCTTGAAAAGGAGATCATCATCTTTTTCAAGAAACGTGGCAAAGGGCACATTTCACGGATGCAGGCTGTCCTGAAAGCTTATGTGGACGCTCATAGGCCGCATGCCAAACGATAAGGGGCATATTGAGGCGCGGGTAACCATGAGAACCGCCGCGCTTGCGCTAATCCTGTCATCCTTCCTCGCCATATTGTCCGGCTGCGTCACCTATGTGGAGAACATGCGTGCGGCGCCTTCGTTCACCTACGCCTCTGTGGCGGCGGATGGGATGGCCGTCGGCGGGGTGACTTCATCTTTCACCAATCTGGACGCGCGGCGGGGCGCCGAATACTCCAACCTGCTTTATCATTCGTTCATCGAGGAACGCAAGGACATTTACGTGCTGGGCCAGCCTGTCACCGAGGGGATGACAGGCCCGCACCTTCTGCGGCAGGCGCTGGATTCATTCAGGGCCAAAGGATTTGTGGAGAGCGCAACGCTATGGGATATACGCCAGCGGCTGACCGGCGCGCGGTTTTTAATCGTCGCCAGCTTCGCCGGGGACGACACAAGGCGCAACCGGGACCTGACCATAGACAAGACAAAGGACAAGAACGACAAGAACAAGGAAATAGAGGTCCGCAAGGCCAGGTACAACGTCCACAGGAGCGTGACGGTGGACATGGCGATATACGACCTGGCCCTCGGGACAGAAGCCTGGGGCGGGCGGGTGACAAAGTCCCACACGAACACGAAAGAATACTCCCACACGGCGTACAACGGATATTTCCCGGCGTTCGGCCCATTGGCGGACTATGAATTCTCGCATGGTGTAAATTATTACCCGGACTCGCCCCGGCTGGACGATCTGCTCCGCCGCGCCTTCGCCGGATTCGCGGAGAACATGCCCGCGGAGAAGAAATGAGTGTGTACGCCTCGCAAAGTGAATACCATGTTATGCGCTCCAGCATATAAAGCGCATGCGGGAGATTAATGAATAAATCATTTAAATACGACACTTCCAGCTTGGCCGACGCCCAATTCGAGCCAGGATCGCGCGGACAGGTATTGAAAAACCTGCCGGGCATCAAGAAGAAACGCGAGATTGACGGCATTGAGTCGGCGGAACAAGAACGGGTCTTAAATGAGCTTGTCGTCAAGGTCAAAGTAAAACACCGATTTACCGCCAGGGACATAAGCAATATGCACAAGGCATGGCTTGGTTCCATCTATGCGTGGGCGGGCAGCTATCGCAACGTGAACATCGGCAAGGGGGGCTTTTCGTTTGCCGCCGCGCAACACATCCCTCAATTAATGAGGGGGCTGGAAAAAGGTCCACTGAAAAAATATACTCCATGCAATTTCTCCTCAACCGGCGAAGTGGTCAAGGCTCTCGCTGTGGTCCATACGGAATTGGTGCTTATCCATCCGTTCCGCGAGGGGAACGGAAGATTGGCCCGGATTCTGGCGATATTGATGGCTTTGCAGGCAGGATTGCCGCCGCTCGATTTCGCCGGAATAAAAGGCAGGATGCGGCAGGAATATTTTGCGGCTGTGAGGGCGGGAGTCTCCAGAAACTACAGGCCGATGGAACAAGTCTTCAGATCGGTGATAAGGCTGACGCTTAAAAACGCGTAAGGTAACCTTGCCGGACGTGAAACCCGGTGTCCATCAATGGGCTTTGATTCTAAGGGTATTTCCGTTCCGGATGGCCGCGTGAAAACTATTTTTCCAATTTACCGGCTTTGCTGTATGTTGCTTTTACTGCTGTTTTTCGGCCGGTTGATGTCCTGGGAATAATCCGGACACCCTCTATAGCCGAGGAAGAGGCGATGGACTGAAACAGCATCTCCTTGCGCTGGTCAGGATTCCGCAAGTAAGGATTCGCCTTCAAAATAGTTTTGTCTGACATGGCCGTATTATATACCAGAGAACTTGCCAGATGAGCCTTTTTAACCAAATCACCGCCCCCTTCCTCCCTCAAATCTGTTAAATTCTCCCACATGGGAGACAGACCGGTTTTTTACATCATAGACGGCGCGGGATATTTCTATCGCGCCTATTTCGCCATAAAACAGCGGCTGGCCACAGCCTCCGGCCTTCCCACGAACGCGGTTTACGGCTATGCCATGATGCTAAAGAAGATCGTCCGGGAGAAAAATCCGGACTACCTGGTGATCGCCCTGGACAGCCGCGAAAAAACCTTCCGGCACGAAATGTACACCGAGTACAAGGCCCACAGGCCCGAAATGCCGGACGACCTTTCCGCCCAGCTTCCGTACATTGACAGGCTCATCGAGGGCTTTAACATCCCATCCATACGCATGCCCGGCTGGGAGGCGGACGACATCATCGGCACGCTGGCGCAAAAGGGGGCGGCGGCGGGGCTGGAGGTGGTGATCGTCACCTCGGACAAGGACATGACCCAGCTTGTGCGCCCCGGCGTCACCATTTACGACTCGATGAAGGACAGGGTGATCGGTGAGGCGGAGGTGATCGAAAAGTTCGGCGTGCCCCCGGGCAAGGTGGTGGACGTGCTCGGCCTGATGGGGGACACCTCCGACAATATTCCCGGCGTGCCGGGGGTGGGGGAGAAGACCGCCACCGCCCTTGTCCGGCAATACGGTTCCGTGGAGGGTGTGTTAAACGCCGCAGGGAAGACAGGGAAGAAAAAGCTGGACGAGAACCTGAAGGAATACGCGGATCAGGCGCGCCTTTCAAAACAGCTTGCCACCATCGCCTTGGACGCACCATTCGAGTTTGCGCCGGAAAGCTGGAAATACCATGAGCCGGACATTGAAAAGCTGCGCGCGTTGTATGGCGAGCTGGAGTTCACCTCACTTCTAAAGGAGATCGAGCCGGAAAAGCCGAGGCCTAAGCGCGATTACACATGCGTCCTGGATAACGCTGCTTTCGCCGCGATGATAAAGGAGATGGAAGGTTCCGGCGGTTTCGCGGTGGACACGGAGACCACTTCCACA
Organism: Nitrospinota bacterium; assembly: GCA_016235255.1. Taxonomy (NCBI): domain Bacteria; kingdom Pseudomonadati; phylum Nitrospinota; species Nitrospinota bacterium. The sequence goes on from JACRLM010000099.1 coordinate 9,603, forward strand.
GATCCGATGAGCGCCACTCTCGTTGGCGTGAGCTTTTGCGCGAAAGAGGGTTTTGCGTATTATCTTCCATTGCGGCACAGCTACGATGGAGCGCCGCAACAGCTTGCCTTGGAGCATATAAAACCTGCGCTCAAGACCTTGCTGGAAAACGCAAACATCCCAAAGTACGGCCACAACATCAAGTACGACATGATAGTCCTGGCCAACGAGGGGATATATGTGAATCCCATCGGGATGGACACCATGGCCGCCTCATACCTGCTCAATCCCGGCGGGCGGCATTCGCTTTCCACGGTGTCGGCGGAAAGGCTCGGCGAGAAGATGATCGAATATGCCGAAGTGTGCGGCTCCGGCGCCAAACAGATAACCTTCGACAAGGTGGATGTCCTCCGCGCCACCGAATACTCCGCCGAGGACGCGGACATGACCATGCGGCTGGCTGGATTATTGCGTCCGGAGTTGGAGCGCGAACGGCTTTTAAAGCTGATGGACGAGGTGGAGACGCCGCTGATCCAGGTGCTTATGGACATGGAGATGGAGGGGGTGATGGTGGACTCGGCGGCCCTTGCCGGGCTGTCCGTGACGCTGGGGGACGACATAAAATATTTCGAGGAGAAAATCCGCGCCGCCGCCGGGGAGGATTTCAACCCGAACTCGCCCAAACAGCTTGGCGAACTGCTTTTCGAAAAGTTCAAACTCCCCGGGGCGAAAAAGACCAAGACCGGATATTCCACCGATCAGGACACGCTCGAAGAACTTTCGGCGCTCCATCCGTTGCCGGGGCTGGTGGTGGAATACCGCCAGTTGGCGAAGCTGAAAAGCACATACGTGGACGCGCTGCCCCGGATGATTAACAAACGGACGGGGCGGATACACACATCGTTCAACCAGACTGTGGCGGCGACAGGGCGGCTGTCATCGTCGGACCCGAACCTGCAGAACATACCGATACGCACAGAGGCGGGGAAGAAGATACGCGCGGCGTTCATCGCGCCGGAGGGGAGGGTGATAGTCTCCGCGGACTATTCGCAGATAGAGCTTAGGCTGCTGGCGCATTTTTCGGGCGAGGCGGGATTGATAGAGTCGTTCCGGCATGGGGAGGATGTGCATGCGCGCACGGCGGCGGAGATTTTCGGGGTGGCGCAGGGATTTGTGACCACCGATATGCGGCGCGTGGCGAAGACGGTGAATTTCGGCGTGATCTACGGCCAGACGTCGTTCGGCCTTGCCAGGGAACTGAAGATACCCAAGGGAGAAGCGCAACGGTACATAGACGGATACTTCAAAAGGCTCCCGGCGGTGCGGCGGTATATGGACGAGCTTGTGAATAACGCGAGAAAGACCGGATATGTGGAGACGATCCTTGGGCGGCGCCGCAAACTGCCGGATATCAATTCAACCAACCGCGCCGTGCGCCAGTTCGCCGAGCGCAACGCCGTGAACACCCCCATGCAGGGGAGCGCGGCGGACATCATCAAGCTTGCGATGATCGCGGTCCACAAAGAGCTTGCCGATGGCGAATACGCCTCGCGGATGATTCTGCAGGTGCACGACGAACTAGTGTTCGAATGCCCGGAGAATGAATCGGCGAAACTATGCGCGATGGTGAAGGAAAAGATGGAAGGGGCGGTAACTCTTTCGATCCCGCTGACGGTGGAAGTGAAACAGGGGAAGAACTGGGGCGAGGCGCATTGACCGCCTTTCGCATCGCCGGCATCCTGACGGCAATTCACTTCGTTCCATAGCGGCCTTTCCATGCGCCACAACGCACCGCATAGCAGCTAAATGCACTCCAATATAGCTTGCATTTATCCGGCAATTAGCCCATAATGCCTTTATGAGCGCCAGGGAGAAGCTTGTCCGCCGGATGAAGTCCATCCCGGCCGATTTTACATTCGATGAATTGCCAAGGGTGTTCCAGCGGGCCGGTTTTGAATTGGAGCAACGGGGAGGCTCGCACTGTTATTTTATTAACGCGGCCGGAGACATATTCCACACCTGGCGCACACATGGCCGGGCGGAAAACAGGATGCCCCGAAGCGACGTCCGGGCCGCTGTCAAGTTTTTGGAGCAAAGGAGGTTGATATGAGCGGATTGCTGCTCCACAAGGGGTATAGCGGCACTGTTGAGCCGGACCTGGAGGAGGGAGACCTGCGCGGCGAAGCGCTGTTTATAACCGACGCTCTGACCTACCGTGGCCGCACCATAAAAGAGCTGACAACCGCTTTCCGCTCCACGGTGGACGGATATATGGAACTATGCGCGGAACGGGGAATCGAGCCTAAAAAGCCGTTAAGCGGCACTGTCACCATAAGGATCGGGGAGGAGCTTCACCGCGCCGCCGCTTTGGAAGCGGCCAACACCGGCAAGACCATCAATCAGTTGGTCACAAAGGCTTTGGCCTCCAGCCTGAACGTTCATTTCGAGCAACGATCACGTGGCCGACAGAAACGGGCAGTTACGCCGGAAAATAAGGCCGGGGCCAGACGGCCAAGCGTGTAGCTGATATTGCCTTTCTAAAGTTTTCTTTGACATAAACCGATAGTGTACATATAATGTAGACATGCGGATCATATCCCGGAAAAGTTTAAAAGAATTTTGGGAAAGATACCCGGATGCCGAACCAAGTCTTACAAAATGGTACAAGGTGGCCCAAGGGGCCAAATGGGAGAGCTTGCAGGATGTAAGAATGACGTTTTCCAGCGCGGATATGGTGAAGACGGGTAACGGAAAGAACGTCTTGGTGTTCAACATCGGCGGTAATAACTACCGTCTTATTGCGGCGAAATCCGGGAACATATTATTCATCCTGCATGTCTTGACCCACAAGGAATACGACACAGATAAATGGAAAAGGTAATTATGCAAACACAGGAACTGGTCTTCAAAAAGCTTCCGATAACATACAAAGGGCTGGCGGGCATAATCATGCCAAGGCCGGTACATGACGAAGATGATTATGACGCCATGGTGGAGATGGCGGACTGCCTGGCGGGCCATGACTTGAGCGCCGATCAGGAAGAATACCTGGACGTCATCGCCAGATTTATATCGGACTATGAACAAAAGGCGCATGGGATTGATGATTCGGGTGTTTCACCTTTGGAGATGTTAAAGTTCCTCCTGGAGGAAAACCAGATGAACGGATCCGATCTTGGCCGCCTTTTGGGGTCAAGGACGCTTGGCCCGGCAATCCTTAGTGGAGACCGCCAGTTGAGCAAGGCGCATATCAGGATTCTGGCCGAATATTTCAAGGTGGAGGCCGGTTTGTTTTTATAAGTGAGCCGCGCCGCCTGCCAGCCAATTTAATTTGCCAAAATATTCCAAACCAGTTATTCTACAAGGAAAGCCCGCTATAAAGGACTCTCCATGCAGACCTGCGCCGGCTAAATGAATGAATACAATAAGGTAGTTATAAATGACCCCATCCACCAGCGACACTTTGCGTGACGTGCAGTTGCCACCCCTCACAATCCGCAGCCATCATCCCGATTCCAAAAGGGTGATCACGCTGGAAATGCCGGTGATAAACGGCGGCATGGGAGTGGGCGTCACCGGGCCGGAGCTGGCGGCGGCCATCACAAACGAGGGGGGTGGGGGAGTGCTCACGGGCGTTGCGCTCGGTTATCCTTTCCAGACGATCCTGGGCAAATATCTGGACGAGGATATGTATGAGGCCAACAGGCTGGCGCTTCTGGAATGGATCGCGGACACTAAAAAGAAATGCAACGGCGGATTCGTCGGTGTGAACATAATGGTGGCGGTTCACGATTTCAAGGACTTGGCGTATAACGCGGCCAAGGCTGGGGTGGATTTGATTGTGGCGGGCGCCGGGCTTCCCATGGGGTTGCCGGACATCGTTTCCAAATTCCCGGACACGATGATCGCCCCGATAATATCCTCCGTGAAGGCGGCGCGGGTGATGGTGCGCCGCTGGCTTTCGCGCAACAGGCCGCCGGACGCCATAGTTTACGAGTCGATCCATCATTCCGGCGGGCATCAGGGGGCGGACCTGGCGGAGATAAACGCCGGGGAACACCAGCCGCAGGATGTCATACGCGGAACACGCCAGTTGCTCGACGAAAACGGGCTTCATGACGTTCCGGTGATCGCCGCCGGTGGCGTGTGGGACAAGGCGGACATTCTAAAATACCTTTCCTGGGGCGCGCAGGGGGTGCAGATGTCCTCCCGGTTTCTCATCACCGAAGAGTGCGGCGCTGAATTCGGCGGCATAAAGCTTTTCAAGAAGCTTTATATCGAGAACGCCAAGCCGACCATACTGGAACGCAGCCCGGCGGGCCTGCCGGGAAGGGCCATCGAGACGCCATTTTCCAAGCGGTTCTCATGGGCGAACGCCTTTGTGGAAAACGAGGAGCATGACTGCCCGTCGGCCTGCCTTGCTTCATGCGAGAAAAAGAGCTCCATCTACTGCATATTGAGCCATCTGACCGAAGCTCTGCGGGACAATTACGAGGAAGGGCTTTTCTTCGCCGGGTCCAACGTTGGCAAACCGGGGATTATCAAGGAAATCCTGTCGGTCAAGGAGGTTATGAGCAGGCTTCGCTATGGCGAACCGGCCGCCATCACCGCCTCCGCGGGGGCCATGTAGCTTGTAGCGCCGCCATTCTGGCGGCATGCCGGAGGGACGCTGGCGCTACGGTAAAATTCATCTTTTCCACGCCAGACTATTGAAATCGGCCCGGTTTTCTGGTTTACTTCTACTTTTACGGCGGCCCTGCCGCCTTGTCATGGGGTGTCTGTCTAACCTGGTGGAAAGAAAGAAAATATGAACTTAGGCAAGCTCAACTCGTATTTCGGCGAAGGGACTGTATTAAAGGGCTCACTGAAGTTCAAAGGTGTCCTCAGGTTTGACGGGGACTTCGAGGGGGACATCGCCACGGATGACACTCTCATAATAGGCGAAACAGGGATTGTCAAGGCGACGCTGGGGGTCGGCTCTCTCCATAATTTCGGCAAGGTCAACGGCGACGTGGACGCCAGCAAGAACATATCGCTCCACGCCAACAGCAAGCTTGAGGGGAACATCCGCACACCGTCGCTTATGACGGAGGACATGGCCCGTTTCGAGGGGGCCTGCTCCATGCCTGTGGTGGAACGGCCGGACCATTCCGAGGCGGACATGATAGCCGCGGCCATGTCCGGCCCGGCGCAGACGGTGAATCCGTATGAACTGGTGGGCAAGGAACCGCCGGTGAAGGAGAGCTTCCTTGCCGCGTTCACGTTAAAGCAGAAGGCTTCCGCTGCGGGAGCCGGAGCCTTGTTGATAATCCTGATTATGATATGGGCAGTGTTCGGCGGAGAGAAAAAATCGCCGGAAAAAGCCGCTGAAGAAGCTGCCGTCACTATGGAAAAGACGCAGACGGCCGCCAAACAGGAGATAGTCCCGCAGGATTCAGGCGCGGTGAAGGCCGTTTCTGACAACGACATAGCCAAGCTGAAAAAGGACATCGAGGCCGACGCGAAAAATCCCCATCCACACCAGATCCTGTCCAAAATCTATCTTGGGAAACGTGATTACAAGAACGCCGTGGCCACGCTGGAGCAGGGGGTGGCGGCGATTCCCGGCAACGAGGAGCTTGTGACATTGGCGGGGCAGACCCTGCACAGGAGCGGAAGGGAAAAGGAGGCGCTCAAGTACTTCATCTCCCTGGCCCAGATAAACCCCAACTCCGCCGAGGCCATAAACAACACCGCTTTCCAGAAGATGGAGAGCGGGGCGCTGGACCAGTCGGCGGAACTGTTCCGGAGCGCCCTGGCCAAAGACCCGGCCAATTTCCGTTCCAAGATAGGACTTGCCGCCGTGTACAGCAAGCAGGAGGAGAACGCCAAGGCCATCCAGGAATGCGCGAATATACTCAAGGAGGCGGACGATTACTCCCCGGCGATGAACCGGCTGGCGTGGATATACGCCAAGCAGGGGAACAACCTGAAGGAAGCGCAGACGCTTTCGGAGAAATCCCTGGCGATATATGCGGACATCCCGGAGTATATAGACACACTTTCCGAGGTCAACTTCAAGCTGGGCAATTATAACGAGTCCATAAAGCTGATAAAGCGGGCGATCGAACTTGCGCCGGCGGAGCCGTATTACAAACGGCAGTTGTTCAAGTACCAGCGAACCCAGAAGGGCAAGGCCCAGCCGGCGCCAAAACCCGAACCGGTTATGTAGGCGGGGCAAGCCTGTGGCTTGCCCGCGGGCGACCCACAGGGTCGCCCCTGCAATCTATTTCCCCGGTTTTAACGGCATCAGCTCCAGCACGTCATCAACGCCGATGGCGGCAAGCTGCCCGGCTTTTTTCCACCCCATCCCCCCCCTGAAAAAGGTGCGGTAATCGGTCACATCGGAAAAAAGGTCCTTTTGCGTCTTGTCGAACTTGGCTTTCCAAAGGATCCGGCCGTCCTCTGAATGCACCACGGCGATGGAGAAGGCCACGGACGCCGGTTTTTCCGCCGCCATCTTGCCCCCCGAAAGCTCTTCATAGCGCATGACGGTCCCGATCACCACCGCGTCCATATGCATCGCGCGCCCGGTCTTCGCCGCCAGGTCAGACGAATAGCCGCCGTTTTGCGGCTGGACCTTGCCGAAGGTCTCGATGGTCATGTCCCGTGGAGCGATGGAAAATCCTCTGTTGGCAAGGCCGGTCCTGACCAATTCACCTATTATGTCGCCCGCCCCTTCGGCCACCGGGCCCGCTGTGAACGTCAGCTCCGTAATCCGGCACATGCGCACCTCGCCGGCGGCCTTGGCGGACCTGTCCTCGTAAAAAGGCATGACCGCCACAGAGGTGATCCCCTCCAGGCTGTGGCCGACGCTCTGCTCCGGCGCGGCGGCCCCGCTTTTGCCGCTTTCCATGCTGGCGCACGAAGCTGTCAGCGCAATGACGGCGAGAGCGGCGTACTTCAGGGCGCGCATCAACGTTGAGTGGCGCATATGAAAACCTCCATCCCGTGCGGGATATTAATGTTTCATTTTTCCGGCCTGTGGCCCGGTTTGATATAGTGTCCGCTTTTCCCCCCGGATTTTTCCAGCAGGGAAATGCCCGTTATCTCCATATCTTTCCCGGCGGACTTCACCATGTCGTAAACCGTCAGCGCCGCCACCGACACCGCCATCAGCGCGTCCATCTCCACCCCTGTCTTGCCAACAGTCTCCACCCGGGCCCGGATGAGCACGCTAGAAGATTCCACCTGCGGCGCAAGCTCCAATTCCACGGCATGGATGGGGACAGGGTGGCACAGGGGGATAAGATCGCCTGTTTTTTTCGCCGCCATGATCCCGGCCAGACGGGCTGTGTTGAGCACATCCCCTTTTTTCACCCCGCCTTCCATGATAAGCCGCAGGGTGTCGGGCTTCATCACAACGCGCCCTTCGGCCACGGCCACGCGCAACGTGTCGGTCTTCCCGCCAACGTTGACCATCCTGGCCTCGCCGCGCTCGTTAAAATGGGTCAATGACATGGGCAAAGCCCCCCGTATCAAGAGTCTTCTTTGTCGTCCTTGCCGCTTTTAAGGGATTTGCGGAAGTTTTTTATCCCTTCGCCCAGCCCGGAGCCGATGGCCGGCAGCCTGGTGGCCCCGAAAATTATCACCACTATCGCCAACAGCAGAAGAAGTTTCGGCATACTTATCATGGTTTATTCCTTTACCCTCATCTCCGGCAGGAGCGTGTTTAATATCCACCGCAGGATACCATCCACGTCGTCCCGGTGAAAAACCGGCCTGCCGTCCGCCCCCGTGAATTTCCCGGGATCGCCCACAGTTATATATCCATCGGCGCCTTCGGGAGGCGTTTGCCCGGGATCCGCGAAGACCAGCTTTCTTACCGCTTCGTCCTTGTATCCCTCGATAATCACTATATCAGCTTTTCCCTCGAAATACTTGGCAAGGCTGGCCGGTTTTGGCGGCTCCTGGGTTCTTTCCATGTAGCCGATGAAGTCCTCCGTGGCGATGATGACAGGATTGGCCCCGACCCCTGAAAACCGGGCCGAATCTTTCCCTTCCCTGTCCAGGTCCACCTTGTGGTGGCTGCGTTTGATCGCACCGGCGCGTATCCCTCCGGAGACGAGCCGCGCCAGCAGTTTCTCGATAAGGGAGGTCTTCCCGGAGCCAGAAGGGCCGGAAAACGCGAGGAGGGCCGGTTTTTTGTCCATATAAAAAGTTGTACCTGTAAAAAGCGGGGCGTTCAAGGGAATTCGGAAGGATTATTCACCACAGAGGCGCGGAGAAAGAAATTAATTTATGTTTGTGCCTTCGTGTCTATCGGGTTCATTAATTAACCTGGATATCTAATACACTAAGTGATATACTAATCCGATGAATAGGGTCTTTGTCACACGGCACTTTGCCCGGTGGATAAGCAAAACAGATTTGCCGCGAAAGGCTCTTTTGAAAGCCGTCTGTGAAATGCAGGCGGGGATGATAGACGCCGGCCTTGGCGGCGGCCTGGTCAAAAAACGGGTGGCGCTGCCTGGGCGGGGAAAACGCGGCGGGGCGAGGACAATTGTCGCGACGAACAAGGATGACCGTTGGATATTCATTTTCGGGTTTTCTAAAAACGAGCGGGATAACATCAGCGAAAGTGAATTGGAGGCGTTCAAGATGATCGCTTCCGATTTGATGCGGATGTCAATTATGGAACTTGATCTGGCGAAGAACTCCGGAATATTGGAGGAATTAATTGATGAGACATAGGGCGAAAGCTTCCAGCCGGGGGCTGGAGGCCGCGCACCAGACCGCGTTGGACTTGAGCAAGGCCGGTTTTATAGACAAGCGGCGCATGATGGAATATGACGCGTTATGCTTGGAGCCTGTGCCGGGATATTCCAGCGTCCGGATACGGGCACTGCGGAAGAGGCACAAACTGAGCCAGGCGGTCTTCGCTTCGGTATTGAACACAAGCCTGTCCACGATCCGGCAATGGGAAATCGGCGCCAAGCATCCCAGCGGCCCGTCGCTCAAGCTTCTAAGCCTTCTGGACCGCAAAGGGCTGGAAACGCTGATTTGAAAGAGTGGCGGATTATTCACCACAGAGGCGCGGAGGCGCGGAGAAAGAGAGGAGCATTGGTTCCGGTTGATTACATGGTTTGCTTCACCTGCTTCCCCGTGGTCGCTGACCACGGGTCTTTAGTCCTTGCGTAGCGCCACCGTGCCGGTGGCAATTGCGGCGGGACGCCGGCGTTACTAGATGAACCGTGGTCAGGCGACCACGGGGGAGCGAATAAGATTAATTAACCACAGAGGCACAGAGGCGCAGAGGGGGAGAGAATATAAATGTCCTTATCTTTCTCCGTGCCTCTGCGCCTCCGTGGTTCATCAATTTTCTTTCCTTCAATATTATCAGCCGCCAAGGAATCCGTGGTCAGGCGACCACGGGGAAGCATTTTGTCTCAACATCACAGAGTCCTAATTATCTCCCCTCTGTGTCTCTGTGTCTCTGTGGTTCAATTCTCCCTCTTCGTTTCCCGCCCTTGTTTACCCTCCCCTTATGAAGTAATATTGCACAGTTTGACGTAAATGGATGATTTGATGACCGGTAACAAAGTTCCAAAAATATCCCTCGTTGTCCCCATGTACAACGAGTCTGAAAACGTGGACGCGTTCATGGCGGAGCTGATCCCCGCGCTCGAGAGGATCGGCCCGGATTTCGAGATTATCGCCGTGGACGACGGCTCCACGGACGACGGGGTGGAGAAGCTGGAAAAACTCAGGGAGCGCGACGGGCGGATAAAGATCGTGCAGTTCCGCACCAATTTCGGCCAGACCGCCGCCTTCTCCGCCGGGTTTGACAAGGCCACGGGCGACATCATCATCACAATAGACGCAGACCTGCAGAACGACCCGGCCGACATCCCGGCCATGATCGAAAAACTCAACGAAGGGTACGACATCGTGGCCGGATGGCGTCACGACAGGAAGGACGCTTTCATCAACCGCAAGTTGCCGTCCATGATCGCAAACCGCGTCATCTCCATGACCACCAACGTGCATCTGCACGACTATGGATGCTCGCTGAAGGTGTTCCGGCGGGAGGTGGTGAAGAACATACGGCTATACGGCGAGATGCACAGGTTCATCCCGGCCATCGCGTCGTGGATGGGGGTGAGCGTGGCGGAGATGCGCGTCAACCACAGGCCGCGGGCCGCCGGGGTGTCCAAATACGGCATAGGGCGCACGGTGCGCGTGCTACTCGACCTTATGACGGTGAAGTTCCTGCTCAGCTATTCCACAAGGCCCATACAGATATTCGGCCTGATAGGGCTTGGCTCCGGGCTTATCGGGTTCATCATAGCGGCGTGGGTGAGTTTTCAGCGGCTGTTCATGGACATGCCGCTTTTCAACAGGCCGATCCTGCTGCTGGCGGTGCTGTTGATATTCATCGGCGTCCAGTTCATTTCCATGGGGCTTTTGGCGGAGCTTCAGGCGAGGACCTACCACGAATCGCAAAACAAGCCCACATACGTCATAAAGCGCGTTTGGGACTGATGCGGCGCTCTGGGGTCATTGAAGTGGGCGCGCCATGAGCCAGACCCGCAAAGTGACCCGCAATCTTCTGTTCAAGACCCTCACAGAGGGAGCCGGAAGACTCCTTTCCCTGCTGTTTTACGTGGCCCTCGCCAGATGGCTTGGTGAAGAGCCTTTCGGCGTATATTCCATCCTGTACTCCGTGGCGGCCATCGCCGTGTTCCTGGCCGATCCAGGGCTGAACACCGCGCTTATCCGCCAGGCCCCGCGCGACAAGGAACATCTGGACGAGACGGCGGGAGCCATCCTCGGCTTAAAACTCCTTTTGTCGGCCGGCGTCGTCGGCCTTTGCGTGGGATATGGGGCGCTGGCTGGGTACGACCTGAAAATGGGGGCGCTGATGGCCCTGATGGGGGCGCAGATGGCGGGATTCGCCGTGATGGAATACGCCGGGGCGGTATTCCAGGCGCGCGAGCAGATGCACCTTGAAACATGGGTGATGAGCGCCGGCAAATTCGGAGTAACCATCCTTGCCATCGTCGCCCTTGCGGCAGGGGGCGGGCTGGGGGTGGTGTTGACCGTGATGGCCGTGGCCCAGGGGGTGGCGGCGGCGTGGGCGCTGTACTGGACAGGGCGGCAGGGTGTGAAGCTTACGCTCAGGTTCGATCCGGCGCGGTGGGGGAAGCTTTTGAAGGACTCCGTGCCGCTGGCGGCTGTGACGTTTTTCACCCTGATGTTTTACAGGATAGATATCCCGCTGGCCCCGTTCCTTGGCGTTGGGATGGCGGATGTGGGCTATTATTCGGCGGGAGTGAAGATACTGGACGTATGGCTGGCGGCGCCCACTTTGGCGGTGTCGGCGGTGTTTCCCACCCTGTCGGCCTTCGCGGCGGCGGAGCGGGGGACGTTTGTGAAATGGACCAACAGGCTTCTGATCGCCCTTGGTTTGGCCGGGGCGGTGGGGGCGGGGGTGATATCGGCGTTTTCGGAGGAATTAATCACTTTCATATTCTCCGCCCGGTTTATCCCGGCGGCGGGGCCGCTGTACTGGCTGATGGGGGCGTCGGTGTTCATGTTCGTCCGCCACGGGCTTTTATACGCCCTGATACTGGACGGACGGCAGGGGAGGGCAGTTGGGCTCGCGGCGGCGGCGGTGGGCGTCAACGTGACTTTAAACGCGTTTCTGGCCACAAACTGGGGTATAACAGGCATGGCGGCGGCAAAACTGCTGTCCGACGCGGCACTTATGGCCGGGGCTGGGTACTTTTGGATAATCCGGATGCGGGGCAAAAGTGATGGAAACGCGGCGGTCGCTTGATTTAGGGTGCGGCAGGGCCAAAACACCCGGTTTTGTGGGTGTGGACAAGTTCCGGGACACGCAGGCGGACGTGGTGGCGGACGTGGACGCGCCGCACCTGCCGTTCGCGGACTCGACGTTTGACGAAGTGGCGATGACCGATTCGTTGGAGCACGTGGAAGACGTGGCGGCGGCTGTGACCGAAATTGGCAGGATTTTAAAACCGGGAGGGGAGTTGCGCGTGCGTGTCCCTCACTTCTCGTCACTGCACGCATACAGCGATTTCACCCACAAGCACTTCTTTTCCATGGAAGGGGTGAAGCATCTTGCGGGAGGGTATGGCCAATATGGCCACTATTCCGTGAAAGGCTTTAGAATCAAGAGTATAAGGCTGAATTTGTGGGGCCTGTGGCGTGTCCTCGGGGTGGAATGGCTTGCCAACCGTTTCCCTTTGGCGTACGAAAAGCTTTTTGCGTTCAGTTTTCCGGCCATGAGCATGGAATTTTGTTTGACTATTGAAAATAAATGAGAATAATAAACCTATGGGGCGCCCTTCTTCCCAAGAGGGGCTGATAAAGCAGGCCTTGAGGATGTTTCGATCTAGCCAATGTATTGAAATATATTTATGTTAGGAGAAAATTTTTGAATATCGCGATTGATATTCGCACGATAAACAAGCCTAGATCGGGAGTGGGTTATTATGTCACCAATTTGATACAAAATTTACAGGAAATAGATAAGAATAATCACTACTGCCTCATATCCAACAACGGCGAATACGAGAACACTTTCCGCTCCCAGAGCAATTTCGAGAGCCACAAGACATGGGTCTCCAACGAAAACCACCTTATCGGGGACATTTGGGAGAACGTTTCGCTCCCGCTCCTCCTCAGGAAAAAAGGGGTGAACGTTTTCCACGGCCCGGCGTTCATGATCCCGCTGCTCAAGGGGCATGTCGGCACGGTGGTGACGATACACGACATCGTTTCTTTCCGCATGCCGCACACGATTCCGACAAAATACGCGCTTTACATGCAGTTGCTCATCCGGACCGTCACAAAGCGGGCGGAGATGGTGATCACCGTCTCCGAGTTCAACAAGCGGGAGCTTGTGGAGCTTTTGAACGTGCCGGAAAAGAAGATCAAGGTTGTTCACCACGGCGTCAGCCCGCAGTTCAAGCCAGCCGTCAGCGGAATAGACAAGGGGGCGTTGAAAAGCCGCTTCGGGATAAACAACCGTTATATGCTTTTTGTGAGCAACCTGGAGCCCCGCAAGAACCTTGTCCGGCTTATGCAGGCGTACGACAAGGTGCGTGAAACGCTCAACGGCGAATATCAGCTTGTCATCTGCGGCAAAAAAGGGTGGCTGTACAAGGACATCCTCAAGACATACGAGCAGCTCAAGGGGGAAGGGAACATCATCATCACCAACTACGTCAACGAGGCTGACCTTTTGACGCTGTACCAGAACGCGGACATGTTCGTGTTCCCCACGCTGTACGAAGGCTTTGGATTGCCGGTGCTCGAGGCGATGGCCTGCGGGGCGCCCGTGATAACCTCCAACGTCTCCTCATTGCCGGAGATCGCCGGGGACGCGGCGGAGCTTATAGACCCGCTGAGCGTGGAGGCCATCAGCGGCGCCATGCTAAAACTGGCCGGATCGGCGGACCTGCGGCGGAGCATGCGGGAAAACGGGCTCCGGCAGGCGGCCAAATTCTCCTGGAAAGAGACCGCCAGAAGGACTTTGGAAGTTTACAATTCATTGTCCTGACATTTTTCCAACATTATCACCGGCTTGCGATGCGCTCATTGATCATTACGGCCGCGCTCGTGTTCCTCATCCCGGCCCTTTCATCGGCGGGGCCCGTGTTCTATTCGGACAATGTGTTCCCCCCGAAAAGTTTCGGTCGGCCCCACGGAGCCTCCATGGTGGAGCTGCGTGACGGGAATATCCTGGCATCATGGTTTTCCGCGATAGAGGAGACCCACGGCGACGCGGAAATATTCGGCGCCATACGCGACGCGAAGACAGGACTGTGGGGCGCGCCCTATACGATCATCCCGAAAAGCTACACAAAATCCGTCGGCAACACGGCGCTGTTCCGCGACGATGACGGATTGATCTGGATGTTCTTCGCGGCGGTGCGGTTTGGCGGGTGGAGCGGGGCGATGGTGGACTATGTCACCTCCGCGGACGAAGGGAAAACGTGGAGCGGCGGCAAGACGCTGGTGGCGTGGCCCGGCAACCTGCCAAGGAACCCGCCGGTGAAGGTGGGGGACCATACAATGCTCGTACCGCTTTTCGTCGATTTCTGGTATGAGGCGGGGCTTTCGGGGGCGTACACGGCGCTGCTCAAATACAAGAACGGCCAGGTGACGGAGAAGACGTACGCAAAACTCGACGACCCGGATTCCATCCAGCCTGCGCTCATAAAACTTCCGGACGGGCGGATACTCATGCTCACCAGGGACAAGACCGACCGTTTCATCCGCAAATCATATTCAACCGACGGCGGCAAAAGCTGGGGGCCTGTGGAGATGACGGAGCTGCCCAATCCCGGCTCTGGCATCTGCGCCATGTACATCGAGGAGATGGAGGCGGTGGTTGTGGCGTACAACCATTCGAGAAAGGGGCGCAATCCGCTTTCGCTGGCGATGTCGTTCGACGGGGGCAAAACGTTCCGGCGCGTTGTGGACCTGGAATCACGCCCCGGCGATCCGAAGGCCTCGTTCGATTATCCTGCCATCCTGCGCACAAGGGACGGATTGATCCACCTGATATGGACCCACGACGACAGGGCGACGGTGAAACACGCCATGTTCAACGTGGAATGGCTCAAGGAGAAGGCGGGGAAGCGATAGGAAATTTACCACAGAGGCGCGGAGGCGCGGAGGAAAACAGGATTGATTGATTCGGTTAGCGTCTGTGCTTCCTTTGCCAGGCTTCCCGGTGGCCTTTATGGCTCCGGAGAGCCCGGGGTGAAGAACACCCCGGACAGCTATGAAAAAGAGGAGATTGACACACCGGACATAAGTAGATACTATTAATATATATTATTCGAGAGACCGGCGATGAAGACCGCGAAAATATTCAAGAACGGCCAAAGCCAGGCTGTGAGGCTTCCCAAGGAATTCCGGATGGCCGGAAAACTTGCTTTCGTCAAAAAAGTCAGGGAAGGGCTTCTTATTCTTCCGGAAAAGGGCGCCTGGGGCATATTGGAGAACAGCCTTGGGCATTTCACATCCGATTTCATGGAGGAGAGGGGCCAGCCTGCCATGCAGAAAAGAAAAGGGCTCTGACTGCCCGCCATGAAATTCATGCTCGACACGGACACATGTGTTTTCATCATCAGGAGAAAAGGGGACAAGGCTCTTTGGCGGCTTAAAAAGCTTGAACCGGGTGAAGCGGGGCTTTCCATCGTCACCGTTGCGGAATTGCGCTATGGGGCGGCCAAAAGCGGCAGCCCGCAAGTGAACAACGACGCCCTGGACGGGTTTTTCGCTCCGTTCGAAATAGCAGGTTTTGACGAACAGGCGGCAATGGCGTATGGCCCCGCCCGTGAACAGGTTGAAAAACGTGGTTCCCCCATCGGCGCGATGGACATGATGATAGCCGCCCACGCGATTAGCCTGGGCGCGGTCCTTGTCACCCACAACACAAGGGAGTTTTCCCGGGTGAAGGGACTGGCGGTGGAGGACTGGATCAAATAGCCCCTCTAAGAGACAGAAAATTTACCACAGAGGCGCGGAGGAAGATGGGATTGATTGATTCGGTTAGCGTCTGTGCTTCCATTGCCAAGCTTCCCCGTGGCCGCCTCGGACTGTTGCCCAAAAGGGAAAACACGCGAAACGAACGCTGTCCGGGGTGTTCTTCACCCCGGACTCTATGTTTATAAGAGTGCTAAACTCTTGACTTCGGGACATCGGGGTGAAGAACACCCCGATGAGCATTTGGGCAACAGCCCGGTCTGACCGCAGAATCCTGGCTGTTCGCCGCAGGTTCTTGACCCCTGACCGCTGTATGGTGATGGAGATCCTTCGGCTTCGCCTCAGAATGACATCTGGTGACAAGGATATTCAGGATGACAGCGGGAAGCGTTCATCGGCGCATAGATAATATTATTATTACCTCCATCCTCCATATAAATGTATGTCAATGGCGCCTTTGCGTGAACATATTTTGCTTTTTTCATACGATTTAATTATATTTCCCGTTCCTTGTCCGTAATATGCTCCATACACGGCGGGGCGCGCATGGCGCATGTTGTCTTTCTGTGTTAATTCCAATTTGCGGTGGAGGTTTTACCGTGGGTGTTTTCCGTTTGTTGATCGCGGCGATGGCCGCTTTTGTATTTTGCGGGCATATTGCGATGGCAGGGGAAAACGAACCGGCCGCGGCGGACTCCCATGCTGATGATGAAAAGCTTGATCTGGAGCCGTTCACCACGCTTTCTTTGGAAACTGTCCGGGTGGTGGCCGGTGAAAAGCGGATCACGCAGGGGGGCGTGATGAAGGTGAAGGGGGCGGAAATGTCCAAAGTGGCCGGGGCGCATGGCGATCCTGTGATGGCGATCCAGAGCCTTCCCGGCGTGACCACGGCAAATGACAGCAGCGGCGATCCGGCGGTGCGGGGGACCGGCCCGCGGGACAACCTGTACAGGCTGGATTTTCTGGAGGCGGGATATCTTTTCCACATGGGAGGGCGCACGAGCAACATAAACTCCGACCTGATAAAAGATTTCACACTTTACTCGGCGGCCTTCGGCCCGGAGTATGGCGACGTGATCGGGGCCGTGGTGGACATCAAGCTGCGCGATCCAAGGACAGACAGGCTTGGCGCCAAGGTGAGCATGAGCATATACGAGGCGGACTTCCTTGTGGAAGGCCCCGTTTCCGATAACCAGTCGTTCTACTTCGGCGCGAGGAGGAGCTATATAGACATGGTCCTTCCAAAGACCGGCAATCTGACCGACGGCATGGACTATACCCAGTTCCCCGAATTCTACGACTACCAGGGGAAATACGTTTACAGGCCAAACGACACAAACACCGTCCGGCTGCAGTTCACCGGTTCGCAGGACATAATGAAGCTGAACATCCGCGATGATTCGGAATACGCCGCCCACGACCCCGTGCTTGCGGGAGATTTGGCGCACGATCAGCAATATCATGGACAGGGGATCGTGTGGACATCAACGCTCGGCTCCGGGACAAACACTTTTGGGGTGGGGCATCTGTTCACCGGGATGAACGATCAGCTAGAACAGCTGGGCCACGCGATTGTGGACATGGACTTGTGGCAGGCCCGCGATGAATTCGCGTTCACCCCGGCGGAGGGGCACAAGGCGCTGGTGGGCGCCGCCTTCGGGCACATGAAAGTTGGGCTGGACCTGGACATCGTCAGCGAATTCCCCTCCGAGTTCAATCCGGACACAGACTACACCAGCGCCACCAGGGCGCGGAACGGGGACACGCTCACGTCGAATTTCCGGGAAGGTTACATAAAGGACAGGTGGGAGATAATGAAGGGATTCGCCCTCACCGGCGGCCTTCGGGCCACAGCCGGCGATTATCTGGACACAAGCACTGTCGAGCCGAGAGTGGGCGCCGAATACGCCATCACGGAACAGACCAATCTTAGCGCCGGATGGGGCAAATACAGCCAGGTCCCGCCGGGGCAGGAGATAATAGACGATTTCGGCAACCCGTACCTTTCGCTGATAAAGGCGGATCATTATGTGGCGGGGATCGAGCACAGCTTCGGCGAGGGAGTTTCGGCGAAGTTTGAGGGGTATTACAAGGACATCACCGGGCTGACCGTCCCGGACGAGATGTTAAAGTATGTGAATGGAGCCTCCGGAAAAGCTTATGGCGCAGAGTTGCTGGTGAAACAGGCCCCTGGCTGGGGGGACCTTTCCGGCTGGATATCGCTGGCCTACGCCAAATCCGAAAGGAAGAACGAGATCACCGGCGAAGCATTCTCGTACAGTTTCGACCAGCCGGTAATCGCCAATTTCGTGGTGGACTATAAATTCTCGGAGCGCTGGTCTTTCGGGGCCAGGTTAAGGTATCAAAGCGGGGCGCCATTCACCCCGATCACCGGGACGTACACAGCCGATGATGGCAGACTGCGGCCGGTGTACGCCGCCATAGGTTCGGAGCGGCTGCCGGACTATCACAGGCTCGATCTTCGGGTGGACCGGAGGTTTGACATGGACGGATGGAAGATGGGGATGTTCTTCGAGTTGATAAACGCCTATGACCAGAAAAACATCTCCGGCTACCTTTACAACGCCGGCTACACCTCCAGAAAGCCGGTTTACCAGATGGGGCTGATGCCGTCGTTCGGGATAAAGGCGGAGTTTTAGGAGATAAAAACCACAGAGGCGCGGAGGCGCGGAGGAGGACAGGATTGATTAATTACTCGCGTAAATATGCTTCCGTTGTGCAGTTCGCCGTGGCCGCCTCGGGCTTTTGCCCAAATGCTCATCGGGGTGTTCTTCACCCCGATGTCCCAAAGTCAAGAGTTTAACACTCTTATCAACATAGAGTCCGGCGTGAAGAACACCCCGGACAGCGTTCGTTTCGTGTGTTTTCCCTTTTGGGCAACAGCCCGGCCTGACCACGGATTCCTGGCCGCCCGGCGGTGGGACATCGGTTTCATTTTCACCCCTCCCTTGAGGGGAGGGGGCGGGGGGAGGGTGAAAATATAACATTCAACGTTCATTCTTGTTCACTGATTCATTTTGCCCGCCATTTTATTTGCACCCTCACCCGGCCTTTCAGGCCGTCCTCTCCCCTCAAGGGAGAGGTGAAGGAATAAGCGCTCCACGATTCCATCCTTACGGAAAAGGCGCGCCTCGCGCTCAAATATCCCCGGACAGCGTTGAATCCGTGGTCAGCGACCACGGGGAAGCGCTAATAGAGCCAGCCAGGGCGAAGCATTTATATTCTACAGCCCGCCGGTGACTTCCAGCGTTGTCCCTGTGATGTACGATGATCCTTTTTCGGCGAGAAACAATACGCACCGGGCCACCTCGTCCACCGTGCCGAACCGTTTTAGCGGCACCTGCGCGGCGTAGGTCTTCTTCTGCTCTTCGGAAAGGCCGGATATCAAATCTGTGTCAATGAATCCGGGCGAGACGCAGTTGACGGTGATCTTGCGTCCGGCCACTTCCTTTGCCAGCGATTTGGCCAGCGCCACCTGGCCCGCCTTGCTTGCGGCGTAGTTTGCCTGCCCGGCGAATCCGAACACGCCGGAAGGGCTTGTGACGTTTATGATCCTGCCGTAGCGGTTCTTCATCATCGCCCGCACGCCGAACTTGCACATGTTGAAAGACCCTGTCAGGTTCGCGTCCAGCACTGCGCGCCAGTCCGCCTCGCTCATCATTCCCACAACGGCGTCGCGCCGGATGCCTGCGTTGTTTATCAGCACTTCAAGGCTCTTGTGCCGGTCCTCGAACTTTCTGAAAAACTCCTCCACGGCCCCGTGGCCGGCCACGTCCAGCTTTTCCACCTCCAGCGCCGGGCCGAAACTTTCGTTGGCCTGCCGGAATTTCTCCGCGGCCTCCGCATTGCCGGAGTAAACGGCGGTGACGGCGGCGCCCGCTTTTAAAAAAGCCTCGCTCACGGCCGCGCCGATCCCCCTTGTGCCTCCGGTGACGATCACCCTCTGGCCGGAAAAAGCCCTCATCTATCCTCCAAGATACTTGTCCACCTCGTTGGCCACGATCACCCCGTAGTTTGCCGCGCCAAGCCAGCCGGACATTATTATGGCCACCGAGCCTGTGTGGAACAGCCCCGGCGCGAAAGTCGGCAGCCCCTGGCTTATCTCCAGCCCCTCGAACTTCGTGCCGAAGGACGATCCCCCCTCGTGCAGCGTGTACCTGTGGAACGTCTTCGGCGTGGCCACTTCCACGTGATCGGCCTTTTGACGCGCCCCGGGAACATATTTTTCAAGCGCGTCAAGCGTCGTCTCCGCCAGATGTTTCTTGCGCGCCTCGTATTGCTCGTCGTCCAGCCCCGCCCAGTCCTCATACCGCGCGTTGGAGGAGGCGACGATTGTGTACCGATCATGCCCGGGACGGAGGTCTGGATAATACACCGAAAACGTCCTGCTTGTCACTTCCGGCGCCAGCATCATGTCCGCGTCGAACACCGGGGCCGTGGAGGTGAACAGAAGGTCGCCGATATTGTCTATCTTCTCCCCGTCCTTTATCCCGATGTACACCTGGCAGGAGCTGTTGTTCACACGCACTTTTTCCGTCTTGCGGACGAACTCCGGGGGCGCCACGCCGTCTTCCATAAGGTCTAGCACCGTGGTCTTCAGGTTCGCGTTGGACACCACGGAGCGCCCGTTGATCCGCTTTCCGCCGACGATCACGCCGGACGCTTTGCCATTATCAAAGCATATTTTTTCCACCAGCGCGCCCACACGCACGTCCACCCCGTTTTTCACAAGCTCCGCGTCGAGCATCTTTATGAAAAGGTCGGTGCCTCCGCGGAATGTGTAAACGCCGCTGCTCATGAAGTTGGAGAACACGATGCCGTAGCTTATCGCCGGATCGTCGAGGGTGGAGCCGTTGGCGTAGGTTATCGGCTCCATCAGAAGCCTCACAACGTCGGTCCTGCCGGGGAAGAACTCCTCGAAAAGCTCCCGCACGGTCTTTTTCTGGTCGTCGAAAAAGTTCATCTCCCGCGTGACGGTGAAGAACCTTTCCACGGTCTGGGCCGGAATGTTGAACTTCTCGATGAGGATGCGGGTGAAATCCGCCTTGTCGTAAGTCGTCTGAAGCTGGAACTGGGGATTGTCGAACCGTATCCCCTTGAGCTGGACGATCCTGTCGGCGATCTCCCGGCTCCAGTATTTGCGGCACGTCTTCACCATCCCGGCGGGGAAGCCGTGGAGCGCCACGTCGAATATGTGGCGTTTGCGCTTGAACCAGGTGGCAAGCCCGCCCAGCTGTATGTGCTGTTCGAGAAGAAGCACGCTCCTGTCGGCGCGCGCAAGCCTGTTGGCGCAGGTGAGCCCTCCCAGGCCGCCCCCTATGACTATGCAGTCATAGGAGCTTTTCAGGTCCTTCAGTCCGCGTATGGCCATGTTCTCAATCCGCCTGAGTTGCGCGCGTCAGCGCCATGTTTGCCACGGTGACGCCGGAAAGCATGGAGCCGACTATGCCCAGGAAACCCTGGTCGGTCCCGCAAATATAAAGCCCTTCGACGGTGGTTTTGCCGTTCGTCACCTTGTCCGGCGAGCCGTACACCGCGCCGTTGACCTTGTCCGTGAACCGCCGCACGGTGCGCGGGGTGAACACGTCGGAGAATACCACGTTGCCGGAGGTGACTCCGCCGATCGCGTTGCCCGCCGCCTCAAACGAGCGGCTCCGCCATGTTTCTTTGGCCTTCACGTACTCCATCTCGTCCACTCCTATCCAGAAATCGCAGTTGGCGATGTTTGTCACCCGGAGCATGTGGTAATCTTCCGCCGCCCCGGCAAAATTGTCCGGCATGCAGATCACCGCGGAGCGCAGGTCCACCGGCTCCGCCGGATTGGCATATGTGAAAGTGTCCGAATCATTGTAAAAGATTATCGATGCGTCCACGCCCAGTTCCGCCGGCGGCGTGTCCAGGACATTGACGGTCTCCATGAACGAAACGCGCCCGGCCCTGGGTTCGGCGGCGCCGTTGGCCGGCTTTGCCTCCGGGCATAAGGCGATTGTTTCAAGAAGCCCCGCCGATGACAACACCGCCCCGCATTCAATTTCGTCCCCGTCATCGGTGACCACTCCGGCCACTTTACCGTCTTTTGCGATTATTTTAGAGACCCCGGAGCCCAGTTTGATCGAGCCCCCGGCGTCCATAAAAGCGTTCTGCAAAAGGCCAAGCACCGTGCGTATCCCGCCCTGTGGCCTTGCAAGCCCCTCCAGGAACAGGCTCCGGAACATCACGGCGAACTGGCCGAATTCGACGTCACCTTCCTCCGCCGATCCGTAGAACATCACGGGACACAGGATCATTTCCGCAAGGAGCGGATCGGTTATTATCGTATTTAAGACCTCCCTGCCGGAGAGCTTTCTTCTCTCGAGGTTGAACGCGTCGTATTCGGTCACGGCCTTCACAAGTTTGGCCAGGTTGTCCTTTTGCGCCGGGAACGCGGCGGCGGCGGACTCCATGAACAGTCCGAAATCGTTGGAGAACGAGATTGAGACGCCGGGGAAGGCTATCTTGCTTGTCATTTGCGGCGCGAGCAGCAGGCTGTCGAAAGGGATCCTGAGCTGACGCAGAAGGCGCATCAGCGGCGCGCTCTTCGTTCCGTCCGAAACATAGTTTGTCATGGCGTGGAGCCCCACGTCTAGGTTGTATCCGCCGGAATTGTAGAAGGAATTAAGCCCGCCGGGCCGTGAATGGCGCTCGAAAATGGCCGTTTTACCGCCATAGCGCGCCATCCTTATTCCGGCCGCCAGGCCGGACATTCCGGCGCCGATGATTACCGTGTCGTATCGCAAATTGTGCTTGCCGGAGAACCTGTGGAACCGGGGACAAGCCCGGCCTACAGGTTCTCCATTTTGGGAAGGAGATAGTTTATCGTGCTGTTCATCGTGGCGAGCATCGGATAGTCCTTTTCCGGGACCTCCACGCTGTACCGTTTCCTGAGTTCCATCACGATGTCCAGAAAGTCCATCGAATCAAGGCTGATCTGCTCGCGAAGCGATTTGTCCGGCTCGATGGCCGCAAGGTCCTCGTCAGGAACGATGTCCCCGATGATTTCCACTATGGCCTGGCGTATTCCTTCTCCTGTCATTTCCCTTCCCTTAAAACTGATTTAGCGCCATGAAACGGATATTATCTCCAATCCGGCGCTATTTTACAAATCGTTTTACGACAACCACGGAATTTATCCCGAGCATGCCGAAAGAATTGTTCATTATAACGTCAATTTTGTCCGCTTTCACAGGTTTGTTGACCACCATGCCCGGTATCTGGCATTCCGGATCCGGATTGTCCAGATTGATGGTGGGGTGGACCATGCCGTCATCGAACGAAGGGAGGTTTCCAGCCAGTTCCAGCGCCCCAGCCGCTCCCATGGCGTGGCCAATGTAACTCTTTGTATTGTTTACGTGGGCCTTCGAAGAATCCCCCAGCACCTGGCGTATTGCCTCGCACTCATACTGGTCCCCCTGGCCCGTTCCCGTGCCGTGGGTGTTCACGATGTCAACATCGGCGGCGGTCATCCCGGCCCTTTTGAGCGCAAGGTTCATGCATTGCGCCTGCCTCGTTGGGTTTGGAAGCACGAAATCGGACGCGTCCGAATTATAGGCGTACCCGGCCACCTCGCCGTAAATCTTCGCCCCGCGCTTCAACGCGTCGTCCAGCCTTTCAAGGATGAAAAGGCAACCCCCTTCGGCCACCACGATGCCGTTGCGGTCCCGGTCGAACGGCCTTGAGGCCTTCGTGGGGTCGTCATGCGAGGCCAGGGCGCCCTGGCTTTTGAAGCTGGCGAAAATGCCGAAGGTGTGGATGCTTTCGGACACCCCGCCCGCGATGGCCATGTCCACCTCGCCGAGCTTTAGCATCTGGGCGCCGTATATGATCCCGAGGTTGCCAGCGGCGCAGGCCGCGCCAAGGCAAAGGTGGGGCCCGATGATGTTCATGTTGAGCGTCACTTCACCGGCTGGATTGTTGGCCACGGTGCGGGGATTGTGGTGGTGCGTCCAGAAGCGTACGTCGTTGTTGTACTGGCCCAGGTTGTACACCTCGTTCTCGGTCTCCACGTTGCCATGCTCTGTGATCCCGATGAACACCCCGGTGCGGTCCCTGCCGACTGCGTCCAGGCTTATCCCCGCGTCCGCCACCGCCTCGTTGGCGCAATATATGGAAATGGCCCCGGCCCTTGTGCCGCGCCGCGCCGCTTTTTTATTCTGGTGCCGGTACTGGTCGAAATGGCACACCCCGGCGGGAACTGGGGGCATGTACCGTGTGGTTATCATTTCCACCCCGGACTTGCCTGAAAGGAGCGCCGAACGGAAATCGGCGAGATTGTCCCCGTTGGGGGCTGTCAGGCCGACACCTGTGATGACTATTCTGGCTGTTTGCATTTATCCTTTTACAACTGCATGCGCCAATCAAGGGCGGCGGCGCAAAACTCCGCGACAAAACAAAACGTTATTTTATTGATTATTGGCAGGATAAATCAAGCGTTTTCGTAGATTGACAGTGTTTTAAGTTTGTAATTCTGGACCATTTTCATGTTAAGCTATACGCATATCGCGTATAATTAAAAATAGAATTCATCGAGACCAGGCTGTTTACAAGGTTCGTGCACGATTACATCTCCGATGATGGCTATCGTGATCTGCAGCAAGCCTTGGTTACGAATCCTGAAGCAGGCTCCATCATCAAAGGCGCCGGAGGAATCAGAAAATTACGCTGGAATGCGAAGGGAAAAGGCAAACGTGGCGGGGTGCGGATCATTTATTACTGGTACTCGGCCCATTCCCATATATACCTGCTGACATTGTATTCGAAAAATGAAAAGGCGGACTTGACGGCCGAGGACAGAAAAACGTTCAGGAAAATTGTGGAGACGTGGACAAATGAGTAAACGGAACATCGCCGATGAAATACGGGAAGGGCTTGAAGATATTTCCTCGTGGCGGAAAAAGAAACTCACTTTAAAAACATGCAAGGTGGAGCCTAAACCCGCGCTTGATGTGGCTCCGGCGGTAATTAGGGAAACGCGCGAACGGCTGCATATGTCCCGGGGCGTTTTCGCACAAAGGCTTCGCGTGTCGGCAAGGACCCTTGAGCGTTGGGAACAGGGAAGGGGAAAGCCGAACGATCAGGCGGCGGCGTTGATCATGCTCGTGCGGCGCTATCCGGACACGCTTGAACGGCTGGCAAAGGTCTAGGACTCCTCCCCGAACACCAGCGCCTCGAACACCTCGAATTGCGCCCCCTCACGCCAGCCATCGGGGGAAATACCCGCTTTCATGGCAAGGTGTGTGAGCGTGGTGGCGATGTCCCAGCCCCGTTCGGAGGCCACCTGCGGAAGGAAAAGGGCGCGCCGGCCGTGTTTGGACATTATGATCCCGTGCCGGCCTATTTCGATGTTGCAATATGAGGCCACGGTGTGGGGAGGGGTGAGCGCGGAGATTTCTATCTCCACTTCTTCAAGTTCGCTCATGGTGACCGGGGCGAACCTGCTGTCCTGAAAAGCCGCCGCCTTGGCGGCCTGGACAACTGTTTCATACAATGGATATTCCGCCTCCACATACCCGATGCATCCGCGCAGGTCGCCATGTTTTGTGAGCGTTACGAACGCGCCGCACGGGGTGGCGAGGTTTTTTGAAATGTCCGGCGAAGCAGGT
Organism: Nitrospinota bacterium; assembly: GCA_016235255.1. NCBI lineage: Bacteria > Pseudomonadati > Nitrospinota > Nitrospinota bacterium. The sequence goes on from JACRLM010000099.1 coordinate 34,748, forward strand.
TCAGGAGCCTTTACCTGGCTTCCCTTAAAAGAGCTGGCGATAGAGTCCCTCGCCGCCCTCAGAAGCGTCCGTTTATCGTCATCGGTCAGGGTGAAGTCCATGGAATATTTAAACCGTTCTTGGTAGGGGCGGGTTTTAAACCCGCCCTCATATGACAATATCCTGGGGGCTGGTTTCAAACCCGCCCCTACAAAGCAATATAATCCCTCAATATCTTTTCGTGGTCGAACACAAGCTTTTCAAACGGTATTTTGTCTTTACTGTACAACGCCGCGCTCTTCGCGTCGTCTCCGCCGACAGGGACGCCCTGCGCCCGGGCGATGAACACCACCGCCACGTTGTGCTGGCGTTGGTCCCGATTCGGGTCGGAATATACGTGGAACTGGCGTAACAATTCCACATCAAGCCCGGTTTCCTCCTTCGCCTCGCGGACGGCGGCGGCCTCCACCGTCTCGCCATAGTCAACATAGCCGCCGGGGATGGCCAGCCCCACAGGCTCGTTGGCCCGCTCGATCAGCACAATCCCGTCCCCGATTTCGATAATGATGTCCACCGTGAGATATGGATTGAGCCGGACCGTAACCTCCGCCCCGCATTCCGGGCAGGTGGTGGCTTTCCTCATACTGCGGCCTTTATGGCCTCGATGAACCTGTTGTTCTCCGGAGCGGAGCCGATGGTGACGCGCAGACAGTCCCCCAACCGCCGGTCGTCTTTGAACCAGCGCACGCGCACGCCCTGCTTTAGCAAACGCGCAAATACTTCTTCCACATCCTTTTCAATCCGGGTAAGGATAAAGTTGGCTTCGGACGGAAAGGGGCTTGCCCCTTTAATAGAGGAAAGTTCTTTGAACACACGTTCGCGCTCCGCGACAACCTGCCGGAACAGCGGGCCCAACGCCCCCCATTCCTCCACCGCCGCCTGGGCTGAAGCCTGCGTCACAGAGTTGATGTTATACGGCAGCCGCACCTTCTCCACCTGGGCGCATAGCTTTTCGTCCATCATCATATAGCCGAGCCGCAGCGCGGCGAAACCTGCCTTGGACAAGGTGCGCAGGATCGCCACGTTGGGATATTCCTTGAACAGCGGGCCGTATGGGGCCTTTGCGAAATCAATGTACGCCTCGTCTATCACCACCAATCCGCGCGCCGCCTCGATCACCGCCATCACCGTTTCCACCGGGTACAACGCCCCCGTCGGATTGTTCGGCGATGCGATGAACACAATTTTCGGCTCTTCGCGCCCGATGGCCTGAGCCATCGCTTCGGCGGCCATCGTCCAGTCATCATTCAGCGCCACCTCCACCGCGTCCACATTCAGGTAATGGGCGATGATCCTGTACATGGAGAATGTGGGCGAGGGGACGAGCACCTTGTCCCCAGGATCGCATATGGCGGCGATGAGCGCCTGTATTATCTCGTCCGACCCGTTGCCAAGGATGATGTTCGCCTCGGAACACCCTTCCTTGGCGGCGATGGCCTTTTTCAGCCGCGCGGCGGAAGGGTCCGGATAGCGGTTGAGCTTCACCCCCTCGATGGCGCTTTTGATACGGCCTGCGAGTGGTTCAGTGGGTGTGTATGGGAATTCGTTGGCGTCCAGCGCCACCTCGCATGGATACGGCTCCACATGATAGGCAGAAAGTTCCCGCACCCGCTGGCGGATGAGTGACTCTGCGTTAATCGCGGTCTGTTTTCCCATATAGGGAAAATTCTATCATGGACGCGGGATTATTTTCAGATAGAGCCTTGCGTATCATCCTGTCGTCTCGGCCTGCAGGGGCGCGGTGCGCCGTGCCCTGTCCCTTTCTCCCCCTTTGCAAGGAGACCTTTGCATAATTCCAGCATCGTGGTTTTGATCCATCATTTACCCCGTAATTGCGGATTGACGGCCTCTTTGCGCTCAGACAACGACTGTTTTGTGCCCCCCATGGAGCCCGCTTTAGCCTCGTTTTCCCGCT
>JACRLM010000100.1 GCA_016235255.1 Nitrospinota bacterium
GCTAAAGCGGGCTCCATGGGGGGCACAAAACAGTCGTTGTCTGAGCGCAAAGAGGCCGTCAATCCGCAATTACGGGGTAAATGATGGATCAAAACCACGATGCTGGAATTATGCAAAGGTCTCCTTGTAAAGGGGGAGAAACAAAAGCCCGGCCAGCAGGTGATCCGTAATCGCATCTCCGTCATACGGGGGGGGGAACATTTGTCCGTCAGCAACATTGGTCTGTTAGCAACATTGGTCTGGCGATAATTCCTCGGGCGCCTTATCATTTAACCAGGGGAATGACAAAGACGCAGCCAGCGGCGCGGCGTGGATGCCATGCCCTGTTTATATTAAAAATCCTGTCAGGCCGGTTTTGATGACATGGTAAAAAATCCGCTTAAAGCGCTCGTCATAGACGACAATCCCGCCGACGCCCGGTTGCTGGAGCGTTATCTTAAAGATTCAACGATGTGGGAAGTGGAGACCGCATCGTGCGAATCGGGGGCCGATGCGCTGGCGGCCCTAAAGGATTTCCATCCGGAAGTTGTGTTCGTGGACTATATCCTGGGCGCCGAATCGGGGATGGAAGCGATCCGCGTCCTCAAGGCCGCCGGGCTGAAGGCCGCCTATGTGATGCTCACCGGGATGGGGGGCGAAGAAGTGGCGGTGAGCGCCCTGCGCGAGGGGGTGGACGATTACCTGACCAAGGCGGGCCTTACCCCCGAAGTGCTGGACATGTCGTTGCGCCACGTGACGGAGAAAAGGCGCGCCAACGAGATAATCCGCGAGACCAATAAGCTTCTGCAGAACGTCTTCACCACCACGCAGACGTTGCTCGCCTACCTGGACAAGGACTTTAATTTCATAGCCGTCAACCGGGCGTACGCCGAGGCGGACGGCCACGAGCCGGAATTCTACAAGGACAAGAACCATTTTTCGCTTTTCCCAAACGAGGAGAACGAGACCATATTCCGCCATGTGGTGGACACCGGTGAGCCATTTTTAATCTATTCAAAGCCATTTTCCTATCCATTGAACCCGGAACGCGGCGTCACATACTGGGACTGGGAGCTAAAACCGGTCAAGGACGCATCCGGCGCGGTGAACGCCCTTGTGCTAAGCCTTATGAACGTCACGGAGCGGGTGAAGGCGGAAGAGGAGCGGATGCGGCTGGCAACGGCCATCGAACAGTCCGCCGAGGCGATTATAGTCACCGGAGCCGATGGCGCTATCCAGTATGTCAATCCAGCGTTCGAGCGCGTAACCGGCTATACAAAGGCCGAGGCTGTCGGGCAGACGCCGCGAATCCTGAAAAGCGGCAAGCACGGTGGGGAGTTCTACCGCGAGCTTTGGGAGCATATCAAGGCTGGAAACGTGTGGCGCGGTGTCTTTGTGAACAAGAAAAAGGACGGTACCCTTTTCGAGGAGGAGACCACCATATCCCCCATCCGGGGCCCGGGTGGCGATATCATCAATTTCGTCGCCGTCAAGCGCGACGTCAGCCGCGAGGCGGCGCTGCGCAAGGCCAGGGAGTACTTTACGTCCGTGGCGTCCCACGAGCTCAGGACCCCGTTGACCATGATGGGGCTTGTGATGGCGTTCATAAACAACCTCAAGGAAGAGCCCCCGGACCCGCACAAGGTGGACCAGATAAAAAGCGTGCTGGACGAGTCGGTATCCCGGCTGGACAGGATCGTGTCCGCCACGAGCATCCTTTCGGACGTGAGCATACTCGACGCCACCTCGCCCAGGGAGGACGTGTTCATTTTCTACGAGTTGGTCTCCTCCATCCAGTCGGCCCTGGTGATGATAGAGATATCCCACAGGAGCCTGAAGCTGGACGTGAACATAAACCAGCTTTCCCGGGACGCAAAGGTCAAGGGGGCGCCGGAGATGATCCGCAGGGTGATAGACGAGATAATCTCCAACGCCGTCAAATATACCCCGGACGGCAGGAAGATAACCGTCCACGCGGCGGAAGAGGGGGGCTTTGTGGTGGTCACCGTGGCCGACGAGGGGATCGGGCTGCCCAAGGACAAGATCGAGCAGATTTTCGAGCCTTATTTTTCGCTGGAGGACTCCCGCCACCATTCCACCGGCCGGTATAAATACATGGGGGGCGGCATCGGGCTTGGGCTGACAATCGCCAAGCTTCTCACGGAGCAGTATGGAGGCGTCCTGTCCATCGTAAGCCCCGGCGAGAACCTGGGCGCCACAGTCACCGTGCGCCTGCCGCAGGCGAAATAAACGTTGATAGTCACACAGCTCAACGTCACATGTAAACATGGATCACGCGAAGGCTCCGCCGGATGGCCAAACGGGAGCCGTGCACAAAAAGTGCTATAATTCCCCGATGCGCGACAATACATACCTTTTTCAAGCATGCTTTTTCCAAAATGCCTGATATGACCAGCCGGGACGACAGGTCCGTTCTGCTTGATCCACCGGCGCCGGCGGCCCAGGCGCAAAGTCCCGTCATCCTGGCAGTGGACGACGAGGAGAGCAACCTGCTCGTCCTCAAAAGGCCGCTGCAGAAGGAGGGTTACAGGCTCATCACCTCCCTGTCCGGTTCCGAAGCCCTGGACATACTGGCAAAAACCGAGGTGGACCTTGTGCTGGTGGACTGGATGATGCCCGGCCTGGACGGCGCGGAGGTCTGCCGCAGGATAAAGGCCGATCCAGCCCTTTCGCTCATTCCGGTGATTATGATCACCGCCAAGTCCGGCTCCGAAGACCTGGCATTGGGGATGGAGGCGGGGGCGAACGACTATCTGCGAAAGCCGGTGGACAAGCTCGAGCTTATGGCCAGGGTGCGCTCCGGGCTGCGTGAAATGCGGATACGCAAGGAACTGCGGCGCTCCAATGACAGGCTGCGGGAACTGAACAAGATGAAGGACGAGGTGATATCCATCGTCTCGCACGACTTGCGCTCGCCATTGGCCACCATAATCGGGTTTTCGGAGCTTCTGCTGGAAGACAAGGGAAACGCCGCGAACAATGACCTTCGCAAGCCGCTTGAGATCATAAAGAAATCGGCAAAATGGCAGCTTTCACTGGTGGACAACCTTCTGGACGTGGCCAAGCTGGAGGCCGGGGGTATGGAACTGGACAGGACCCAGGCCAAAATCGGGGACATCGTCCAGTCCTGCGCCGAATCGTTCGCCGTCACCGCCTCCATCAAGGAGATCACTCTATCGTTCAACAAGCCGGACACGGAGCCGCAGGCCGGCGTTGATATCATGAAGATAAGCCAGGCGGTGAACAACCTGATAAGCAACGCCATCAAGTTCACACCCAGGGGAGGCACTGTGACGGTGAAGCTGTTTTTCACGGAAACACAGGCCGTCATCAGTGTGAAAGACAGCGGGCCGGGGCTGAATGAAGATGACATGGCCAAGTTGTTCAAAAAATTCCAGCAGACCGGCGTGCGCGCCACCAATGGTGAGAAGGGGACGGGGCTGGGGCTTGTGATCACAAAGAATATCGCGGAACTGCACGGCGGTTCCGTGGACGTCAAAAGCGTTCCGGGCGACGGATGCGAGTTCACCATCACCCTTCCGGCGGCGGAGTGATTATTTTCGTGAGATTATTCACTGCGCGTCCGCTTCGTTCGGAATGACACGCCAGAGGTTGCCATTCAGAGCGTTAGCGAAGCATCTCCCCCCCCCCCAGATACGGAATCCGTATTTACTTCTTCGCCACCTTCGCCGGGCGGCTGACCAGCCCTTCAAACGCGCTCACGATGCCAGGATTGCTCCAGTCCCCCGGGCCGATCAGGTGGTGCAAAACGGTCCCGTTCTTGTCTATCAGGAACGTCTCCGGAACACCGGTGATGCCGTATTCGGCGCTTACTTTCTGCTCCGGGTCGAGGGCCACCGGGAATGTGAGCCCCAGTTCTTTCATGAAGGCGGCCACGTCTTCTTTCTTTTCGTCTATGCTCACTGTGAGCATCACGAAGTCCTTCCCCTTGAAATGCTCGTGGAGCTTCTGCATGGAGGGCATTTCCTCGCGGCACGGCGGGCACCATGTGGCCCATATGTTCAGGAACACCATCTTGCCCCGGTAGCTTGAAAGCTTGATATTCTTCCCGTCCAGGCCCGGCAGCGTGAAATCCGGCGCCGGTTTGCCTTCCATTTTCGACTGTTGCGGCGGCGCAATCTTCGATGGCGCCCCGGCGGGGCCTTGCGACTGCGCCGCCGGAACGTCCAGCGGCTGCAGCGGTTCTTCCCTGTTTTTCTCGATTTTCCAGAAACCTGTGGCAATCACCATCGCCAGCGCCAGCGCGCCGAACGGTATCCACCTTATTTTTTCTTCAGCTATCGTGTTCATTTCACAACTACCATGTTCTATCTGAAAGTTATACGCTTCACCGGGGTCGCCTGACCCCGGTCTTTCTCCACAACAAAAGAACCGTGGTCAGCGACCACGGGGAAGCGAAACTATTAAATCGCCTGGCCCTATCGTAGCGTCGGTGTCCCACCGGCATACCGCCTGGCAGACGGCGCTGCAACTGCTTAAAGTTTATCGGCTTTGGACTTGTGGTTCAACACGATTTAAGTATGATTGAAACATGGCCACTCGTAACAACTTCAAACTGGCGGTGTCATTGGGCGATCCGGCGGGGATCGGGCCGGAGACCGTGCTAAAGGCCTTCCATGTACTTTCCCGGCCTGTCCGCAACGGGCTGACGGTGTTTGGGAACGTAAAATACTTCGAATGGCTGGACCGCAGGCTGAAAACCGGCGTAAAAATCATCGCCCCCGGTTCAAAAGGGGACGGGCTTCGCGTTGAAGACGCGGTGCGGTTCGATTTCTCCCCCCGCGATTTCGGCCTGCACGATAAGCGGTTCGGCGAGGCGTCCATCACGTCCGTGCGATTGGCCACGGAGGCTGTGTTAAAGCATGAATACGACGCTCTTATCACCCCTCCGATCAACAAGGAGTCGGTGAACATGGCCGGCCACAAGGTTCCGGGCCATACAGAGTATCTTGCGGCCCTGTGCGGCGGCGTCCCGGTGGCGATGATGCTGGCATGCCCGGAGCTTGCCGTTGTGGTGGCCACCACCCATGTGGCTCTGCGGGAGGTCCCGTTCAAACTGACGCCGGAAAAGATCGCGGCGTTATTGCGGCTGATAAACGGCTCGATCCATAAGCTTACCCGCAAAAAGCCTCGCATCGCGGTGTGCGGGCTCAATCCCCACGCGTCCGACGGTGGCATTTTCGGTGACGAGGAGGCGCGCATTATCGCCCCGGCCATCGGATCGGCCAGGCGAGAAGGGATAAAAGTTTCCGGGCCTTTTCCGGCCGACACCATGTTCACCCGGAAAGCCCGCCGCAATTACGACGTGGCGCTGGCGATGTACCACGACCAGGGCTTGATACCGGTGAAGACCCTGGGATTCGGCCGCACGGTGAACATCACCCTCGGCCTGCCGTTCCTGCGGGTGTCCGTGGACCACGGCACTGCTTTCGACATCGCCGGGAAGGGGAGGGCGGACGCCGCCCCCATGGCATACGCTATCAACACCGCCATCGGCGCCCTGCGCGGGAGATTTTAATTTGCCCGGGCGCGGCCATACCAAACAGAAAAAGCTAGGCCAATGCTTTCTGGTGGACGATGGCGCTGTCCGGCGTATCGTGGCCGGATCCGGGGTGGCGGCCGCGGACCGGGTACTGGAAGTGGGGCCGGGCAGGGGGATACTCACGCGCGCCCTTCTTCACGCTGGCGGCATTGTCCACGCGGTGGAGCTGGACAGGGAACTATACGATCACCTGAAAAAGGAACTGGGCGCCAATCCCAACCTCACGCTGGAGAAAGGGAACGCGCTGCGGTTCGATTTCGGATCGTTCCCGGCGCCGTATAAAATCATCTCCAACCTGCCGTACTCGGTGTCCGTGGCGCTCATCAAGACGTTCATCGAAAACCGCAGGTATATATCGGAAATGACGCTGATGGTGCAGGCGGAAGTGGGGGAGAGGCTGACAGCCACGGCGGGAGACGGCCATTACGGATCGCTTTCGGTCTTCGTCAATTACCATTGCCGGACGAGCCTTCTTTTCCGGGTCCCACCGGAATCTTTCCGCCCGGCTCCCAAAGTGGAATCCGCGGTGGTGCGTCTGGCGCCGCGCTTAAAGCCTGCGGTGGACGTTCCCGATGAGGATGGATATTTCAGGTTCGTCCAGACAGCCTTTGTCCATCGCAGAAAGACGATTCGCAACAACCTTAAGGCCGTTTGGGGGCACGTGGACAAATTGGACGAAGCGTTCACCGTGACCGCCATTGCGCCATCGTCCAGGCCGGAGGATGTTTCGATGGAAGGATTCGCGGCGCTTTACAGGGAATGGGTCAAGGATAGCAAGTAGCGCCTCTACCGCAAAAGTATCTCCCCCGGAAACAAAAGAACACCGCTTCGCCGTGGCCTGACCACGGTTCCACGCTTTATGAATCCGTGGTCAGCGACCACGGGGAAGCGTTAAGAGGCGGCCACAGAGAAACAGAAAATCATTTTCAACAATGGAATTCTTCTTTGGGAGCGCCACCAGCGCGTTTGCTGTAATCCCGGAAGCCGTCCCCGGCTCGCGCTTTGCTTGGCCGGGGTGACCGCCCTTGCGGGCTACAACACCCCGGACAGCATATTCATTTCGGCGGCAGGCGTACGATTGATATCCAGAAATTCTCTATCGACCGCACCACATGGATGAACTGGTCGAAGTCCAGCGGCTTTGTGATGTAGCAGTTCGCGTGGAGCTTGTATGTGCGCAGGATGTCCTCCTCCGCCGAGGAGCTTGTGAGCACCGCCACAGGGATCATTTTCAGGCCTTCGTCCGCCTTGATTTCGGCAAGCACCTCGCGGCCGTCCTTGCGGGGAAGATTCAGGTCCAGCAAGATAAGGTCCGGCCTTGGAGCGTCCTTGAACTGCCCGGTCTTCCGCAAAAACTCCATCGCCTCCACCCCGTCGGTGACGATGTGCAGGGCGTTCAGCATTTTGACGTCCTTCATCGCCTCCCGCGTCAGCCGCGCGTCCGCGGGATTGTCCTCAATGAGCAGGATGTCTATATTCTTGCTTATCATGACGCTCCTCCAAGTCTTTTGGATATTGTGAAATAAAATACGGATCCATAGCCCGGCTCCGACTCGACCCATATCCTCCCGCCGTGCCGTTCCACCACCTTTTTCGCCAGCGCCAGGCCGATGCCGGTGCCCTCATATTTCGCCATTCCGTGCAGCCGCTGGAAGATGACGAAAATCTTCTCGAAATATTCCTTGGCTATGCCGATGCCGTTGTCCTTGATCCAGAATGTCCATTCGCGTTCATCTTCCTTTCCGCCCACGTGGATGACGGGTTTGTCCGGCCCGTGGAACTTGACCGCGTTGCCGATGAGGTTCTGGAACACCTGCGTCATCTGCAGTTCGTCGGCCATTATATCGGCCAGGCCTTCCCGCGTGATGGTTGCGCCAAAGCTATGCGAAAGCCCGGCCAGGGACGCGATGACACTGTCCACCACAACGTCCGTGCGCATCGGGGCGAAGGGCTTTCCGCGCGCATCCACCCGGGAGAAGGCCAGAAGGTCGTTTATCAGCCTTTGCATGCGGCGCACCGCGTCCGTGACGAACGCTATGTACTCGCCTGCCTCATCGTCGAGCTTGTCCTTGTAACGCCGCTCCAGAAAGCTGGGTGTAGCTTGCGATGGTTCGCAGCGGCTCCTGCAGGTCGTGGGACGCCACATAGGCGAATTGCTCAAGCTCCCGGTTGGACCGCTCAAGCTGGGTTGTCTTGGTCTGCACGCTGTCGAGCATGGAGTTGAAACTTGACGCCAGGATTCCCGCTTCACCTTCGAATGACGGCGAGCGCACCGTAAGGTCCCCTTGCTCCACCTTGCCGGCGGCCTCCGCCAGGACTTCAACGGGATAGGCCAGCCTCCGCGAGATGATCGCCGACACCCAGAGGAAAAGCGCGATCATGAGAACATAGACAACGCCGAGGGTGAATAGAAAGCCGGACGACTGCCTGTGCACCTCGGCGAGGTTTTTTTTGACCACGATACCCCACTTGTCATCCTTGCTGATCGGAATTTGCCGGTATGCGGCGATGACCTCCGTTCCCTTGTAATCATTTGCTATTATCGTCCCTTCCTGGCCTCCCAATGCCAGTGCCATCGGCGTGCCGCCGGGAACTTTGGCAATTTCGCCGATTTTCAGCCCTAACTCTTTGCGCCTTGCGGAAGCGGTGGCGAAAATCTCATGTTCATTGTCCGCCAGCACGATTTCCCCGCCCGATCCGATGTAGGCCGTGGAGTTTGGGATGGTCTCCAGCGCCTTTGCCGGGATGGCGCGCATGACCAGCAAGGCAATAAACTTTCCGTTGGACGGCGATAAGACATGCTTGGTGAAATAAAGCCATGGAACGCCATTGGCGTCGCTGTGGATGCCGGCGTGATAGTCGTCCGCCCCCATTGCCTTCCTGAAAACATCGCTTTGGGCGGCCGATTCACCCTCTTCTTCCGGCAGGGTGCTGACCATTATTGCGCCGTTCCCGGCGTCTATTACCCTGATAGATTCATAAACCCTGTACGACTTGGTGAGAATGCCGAACTGATTCTTGATATGAGAGTAGTTCTTGCCGCGTCGAAACGATCGCAGATCATCGCCTGTAATCCTTTGCCGGCCTCTGAACGCAACGCTCAGCTTCTCAATATGCTCCCTCGTGTCAGGATCGTTTGCCATGACCAAGGCGTCACCATGGCGTTCGTCGAACAGTGTTGCCAGGTCGTGATCGAGCAGGTCGGCGGTGAGGGACAGCGAGGCCTTTTCCTCATTTTCCGCTGCATGGAAAGCCCCTTTGTATTCGGTGAATGGCAGGCCGAACACCTGGAGTATCACCGTGAGGAGCATGAGGATTACTAAAAGCGAGCCGAATGAAATGGTGATTTTAGAACGCAGAGAGCTGGAAATCCCCCCCGCCAGATTGCCGCCGCCGCCGAACATGGACATGATCCTCTCCTGCGCCGCATGGAGAACGGTATAGCTCCACCTGGGATTATTTTATCCGTGAATGGCGGTGAATGATACAAATAATACGGTTAAACGGAAGCTCCGTTATTCCTGGTTGCGCGTGGAGGAGTCCTTCGCGCGGCGGCGGAAATCGTCAAGCAGGTATTTCTGGTCCGGTGTGCAAAGGGTGATGGCCACTCCGGACTTGCCCACCCGCCCAGTCCTGCCGATGCGGTGGACGTAGGTGGAAGGTTCGTCGGGCAGGCGGAAATTTATCACCGTGGAGATGTTGTCCACATGGATGCCCCTCGCCGCCACGTCGGTGGCCACAAGGATGTCCACCTTCCCCTCCTTGAACATCTTCATCACCTTGTCGCGGCGGGCCTGGCGGAAATCGCCGTGGATGGCCTCCACCGAATAATTGGCCCGGCCGAGCTTTTCGGCCACCATGTCCACCTCACGCTTGGTGCGGCAGAACACCAGCGTCTGCCCCTCGCGCTCATGGTCCACGGCGTCCAGCAGCGCGGGCATCCGCTCGCTGTGGTTTATGAAGTGGAATATCTCGTTTATCTTGCCCAAGTCCTCGGCGGTGTCCTTCACCCGCACGATCTTGGGGCTTACCATGTGGTTAAAGGCGATCTGGAGCACCCGGTTGTCTATGGTGGCGGAGAACAGGAAAGTCTGCCTCTGTTCGGGCAGCATCCGCAGTATCTCCTCCACGTCGTCCACGAAACCCATGTCCAGCATCTCGTCCGCCTCGTCGAGCACGGCGGTCTCCACGTAGTCAAGGTTCAATATGCGCCTGTCGTAAAGGTCGAGGATCCGCCCCGGCGTCCCAACCACCACGTGCGCCCCTTTGCGGAGCATCCGCGCCTGGCGTTCTATGGACTTCCCCCCGACAACTTCCACTATGCGGGCCTTTTTAAACTCCCCCAGCTTGCGCATCTCGTCGCGTATCTGGGTGGCAAGCTCCCTGGTGGGCGCCAGTATCAATGCGCGGGGATGTTTGGGTTTGCGGTGTTCCAGCCTTGCAAGCAATGGAACGGCGAAAGCGGCTGTCTTCCCGGTGCCGGTGCGCGCCTGGCCCACCACGTCCAGCCCGCTGAGGGCGTGGGGTATGGTCAATGCCTGCACCGGGGTGGGGGTGACGTAGCCCATTTTCTTAAGCGCCCATTCAAGCTCCCAGCCGAGCTTGAAGTCGGCGAAGCATACCTCCGTGGCGGCGGCGGGCTCTTCTTTCGTGATTTCGTCAGCCGCCATGGTATGGGTGATTGCCCGCAGGCGTATTAATTGTTAAAAGAAGCGGCGAGATGGCCTTGCTCATGTAACAGCTTCAAAGGAGGGGCGGAGGATCAACCGAAACTCCGGAAGACTTTTCTTCGCTTCTTTTCAGCCTCTTTCTGTTTCCTCTTGCGCTTGGCGGAGGGCTTTTCATAGGCTCTGCGTTTCTTCAGTTCTTTCCAGAGGCCGTCTTTTAGCAACTGCCTCTTGAGGGCCTTTAGGGCCTGGTCAACCTGCTGGTTTAGGACTTTAACCTGCAATCTGCGTCTCCATTAAAATAAGCCGGCCATTCCCGGCGTTTAAGTCAGGCGCCAGGCTTTTGCCGCGGCGCCGTTACAATTCGTAAAAATTAGCAATTCTAATGATTTAGCCGGGCAAGGTCAAGCTAAAAAATCCGGATGTTGGAACCGCGCGCGCGCCTCAATTGCCATTCCACGGATTATTAACTATCATATTGGTCAATTTTCAGTTGCGGTAAATCCGGATTCGGCGGCCAAGTTGAAGCAGATAAAGTTCTATTTTATTGCGGCTCTGTTGTTTGTCCTGCTCATAGAGCTGATTTGCCGCGCGATCATTTTCCAGAATCCGTTCATCGGAGTTTCCATCCTGATAAACAGGCTTGACGTGCCGCCTATATACTCAGGAGTCGCCGGAGCCATTGATCCGTCCGTCCCGCTCATCGGCGATCTGCCGCCGAAAACCGATCAATATTCGATAGACAATCCCGAAAGGCCATACCGGATCACTTCAAACAACATCGGAGCAAGGAAGAGCCGCAATATACAGATTCCCAAGCCCGCAAATCTGTACAGGATCTTTTGCGTGGGCGATTCCTTCACCTTCGGCCCATACCTGTCCGGTGACGACACGTATCCGGAACTGCTGGAGCTGATGTTAAACGACGATAAAGCGGCGGAGGTGAAGTATGAGACCGTCAACCTGGGGATGAACGGATACTATTTGAACCAGGAAGCGGACCTGATAATGAACGGGAGCAAGGCGGCCGCGCCTGACCTTGTGATCCTGCAATTGCTCGATAACGACGTCCCCGGATACGCCAACGCACACCAATACCAGTTCCCGCGGATAAAGCATGAGACCGGCCGTTTGCGGAGAATTTATTCTTTTCTGGCCAGGAATGTGGCGGTTGTCAGAATTTTACGAGAGTCGGTGTTTCAGTACATCGTGTGGCGCGAAGGGGCTGTGATCAACCAGACGGGAACGAAGGGCGGCAAAGGCGCGGATCAGGGGGGTAACATCGCCAGCCCGGACGCCCAGTACGACAAGTTCATCGAGTCCTCCTGGTTCGACAAAAGGAGATCCGAGGAACTGGCCGATTATAAAAAACAGAATGAGCATGACTTTGAAAACCTTGTGAAGTTCACCCGCGCCAACAAGATAAGGCTGCTGGCGGTCCTTTTCCCCACGCAACGCACGATAGGCTGGCATCGGTCGAAGAACGATCCAGTGGGCGCTTACTACGAAGAACTGACCCGCAAATACAATGTTGAATTTGTCGATTTGAATTCCCATTTCGCGAAAGAGGAAGACGCAAAATATTATTTCCTCTGGCCATGGAACGGCCATCCAGGTTTGCGAGGGAACGAGTATATCGCCCGGATTTTGGCGGACAAGATTGCCGCTGGAAACGACAAGGGGAATAAATAGAGATGCGCCGTTAACAGGGGCGCTGATGGAGCCGGCGGTGGGGATTGAACCCACGGCCTGCTGATTACGAATCAGCTGCTCTACCACTGAGCTACGCCGGCCAAAAGAAGCTTTATATAGTAGCATATCATTCCGGCTCCCAATCCATTCCCGGAGAAAAAATATTCCCCCGCCAGGAATGCCAGGCCGTCTATATCCATTATCGCCGGTCATGGGCCTGCTGTCATATTGCCTTGTTCCATATGCTATTATTATTAGCGTTTTGAAGTTTGGCCCGGTTTGGAAAAATATCGCGACTTTGAGACTGACAACATGATGGGGAGAACGGGAATGAAGGGGATTAGGCGTTTTATCACGCTGTTGGCCGCTGGCGGCGTGGCGATGCTGTTTTGCGCCGCGCCGGACGCGTCCTCGGCGGCTTTCAACTATGTGGGCAACAAAAAATGCGGGGAGTGCCACAAGGAAATCCTGGCCGCGTGGAAAAAAACCGTCCACGCCAAGACATTCGACCTGCTGGCGCCCAAAAACAGGGCCGATAAGAAGAAAGAGGCGGGATTAAAACCGGCGGAAGATTACCGCAAGGACAAGTCCTGCATGCGGTGCCACGTGATGGGCTGGGAAGCGGGCGGGTATTCATTCGAAAAGCCCTCCGACGACTGGAAAGGGGTGGGCTGCGAGGACTGTCACGGCGCGGCGGAGCAGTGGCTTGCGCTGCATGACAAGAAAGACCTGGAGCGAAGGGACCGCAAACTCAAGCAGGCGGGATTCTTGAAGTCGTTCGAAGGGGCAGGAGGCGGGACATGCGCCGCATGCCATTACAACCAGAACAGCCCCTACAAAGGGCGCGACCCGAACCACGAGCGCAACTGGGCCGATCCGAAGCTCCAGTCCACATATCACACGGTGAAGAAGAAGTAGCGCCGTGTTCAAAATTCAGGTATTCGCGGAGAATCTGCGGACGCGGACGATGGGTATGAAGCCCGTCCATCTGCCGGAGGTCGGCTCCACTTCCGATTGGATCGCGGAAAGATTGTCCACTCATGGAGTGGAGCGGCTTGTGGCCGTGGCGGAACGCCAGACCAATGGGAAGGGGAGGGGAGGCCGGGAGTGGGTCAGCCCTCCATTCGTGAACGTGGCCGCGAGCGTTGCGTGGAAGATGCCGGGCAGTGTGGACCCGCCGGGGCTTGTGACCATCGCCGCAGGAGTGGCGCTGGCAGAATGCGCGCGGGAAGTGTGCGGGGTGGCCGCGATGATAAAGTATCCCAATGATCTGTATGTCAACGGACGCAAGGCGGGAGGGATATTGACCGAGCGCAAGGTGTGCGGGGCGGATGTATGGGCGGTGATAGGCGTTGGCGTCAACGTGAACACGGAGGCCTGGATGTTCCCGGAGGATATCGGCGCGCGGGCAACCTCGCTTATGATCGAGGCTGGCAGGCCTGTGTTGCGCGAAAAACTGCTGGCTTCGTTCGTGAACAAACTTGAGGAGCGGCTCGATTCGCTGGCCAACAGCGGGCTGGACGGAATTCTGGAGCGCAGCCGCCAACTGTCGTGCGTGCTGGGGCATGAAGTCACCGCCGAGGACGCCGGGGAGACGGTGCGCGGCGTGGCGGTGGACATAGACAATTCCGGCGCGCTGCTTGTGAAGACACGGGACGGCGTTGTGCGCAGGATCATTTCCGGCGAGACGAGCGTTTGCGCCCAAAACATCCGGCTGGCCGTTTCCACATGAACCGGAATTGCGGACGAGCGAAATGAAATCACACCTGCTGGCCATTGACATCGGGAACACAAACATCGTCATCGGCGTCTATTCAGGCGAAAAGCTTGTGGCCCACTGGCGGATGATCACCAAGGGGCGGCGCACGGAAGACGAGATGGCGGTTACGGTTGGCCAGTTTTTCGCCATGGGGGGCCTTTCGATGGACATGATCAAGGACGCTGCGATCTCATGCGTCGTGCCGCCCATACTCCCCGCGATAACCCGCTTTTGCGAAAGGTTCATCGGGCGCGATCCGCTGGTGATCGGGCCGGGGATAAAGACCGGCGTTTCCATAAACGTGGACAACCCGCGGGAGGTGGGGGCAGACAGGATAGCCAACGCCGCCGGGGCTCTGGTGAAATACGTCCCGCCGCTCATCATCGTGGACTTTGGGACGGCGATCACCGTGGACGCGGTGTCCGCCAAATCCGAATACATTGGAGGGGCGATTGTGCCGGGGGTGCGCCTTTCGCTCAACGCGCTTTATCACCACGCGGCGAAACTGCCGGAGGTGGAGTTCGCCGAGCCCCCCTCGGTGATCGGCAGGAACACGATCCATTCGATGCAGTCCGGGGCGTTTTTCGGCTATGCCAGCCTTGTGGACGGGATAGTGGAAAGGATGAAGCCGCAGCTATCGCCCAACGCGAAGGTGATCGCCACCGGAGGGGAGGCGGCGCTTGTGGCGCCTGCGTCAAAGACCATCGAGGCGGTGGAAGAACACCTGACGTTGGAAGGGTTGCGGGCGATTTACGCGAAGAACAGGGAGTAGCCAGACGATATTTTCCAGCACGGCTTCCCCGTGGCCGCCCCGGTCTACCTGATTATCGCCTTGATAATGTCCAGCTTGCCGATGATTCCCACGATCCCTCCACCGCGCACGACGGGGAGCAGATGCACCTTTTTTTCGGACATGATGGTGGCCACGTCCTCCAGCGGCGTGTCCTCGTTCACCGTCACCACCTTGGGGCTCATGATGTCCTCCACGCGGGAGCCGAGCATCTTTTTGATCTGCCCCTGAAGGTCAAAATTCCCCTCGAACGCCAGCACTGCGTCGAACAGGGTGACAACCGTGGGCAGGTGGATATGCTTGTGCTGGTCCACAAGGTCGCTCTCGGTGACGATCCCCAGCAGCTTTCCACTGGCGTCCACAACGGGCGCGCCTGAAATCTTTTTCTCAACGAAAATCGCCGCCAGCTCCCGCACGGATATATGCGGCGGCACGGTGACGGGATTGGCGGTCATGATGTCTTTTGCGGTCGTCATATGTCACCCCCGGTGTTGGATGTCCAAGTAATGGTAGCGGAGGAGGGACTCGAACCCCCGGCACAGCGGATATGAACCGCTTGCTCTAACCGGCTGAGCTACTCCGCCATCTTTCCGCCGTCTTTCCCTTTGTCCGCCTTGCCTTCTTCCGGGGCCGGTCTTTCAACCTCCGGCATGTTCACGTCCCGCGTGTATTCCCGGCAATGAAGCTCGGAGCTTTCGGCCGCGAACTTCATTTTGCAAGTGGCCCGCCATGCGCATACGGCGCATTCCTTAGCGGACATCGGAAAGCCTTTTATTATAAAACATCGTCATGTCCTGTCAACGGCGATTAACTATCCGCGAATTGCCTCATATTAAAAGTAACCGAAGAATTAGGCGAAAATGATTCGATGCCTCATGTTTCATGTAACCGAAGGGAGCATGGAATATGGGCAAAAGCGCCAGAAAAGAATACCTTGCGAAAATCAAGGGCCGCTA
>JACRLM010000101.1 GCA_016235255.1 Nitrospinota bacterium
AAATCCATTCTTCCCTTGCCAGTTTTCCCGTTACCGTTTACTCTTTTCATGTGACCTCCTTGCTTTCCGTTGTTTTCGTTCAAAAACATGGTAGCAGGTGAGGTCATACCTTCGTTTCAACTAAGTTTAGGACACTTTCCATAGTCAGAAACGCTTTCAGATATTTTTCAGCGGCCTGTTGTGAGTGAAAACTAGAGGGGTAAAAGAGCTGCTCGCCGCTTAAAAGCAACGCCCCGGCTGCCTTTAAATCCAAATCGGCCTTGCGCAGCCATTCTGTCACAAGGTGAAGAATAACGTCCTCTCTATGCGGCGTCATAGATCACTTTCCCATACTTATTCGCCGGATAAGCGATTCCTCCTATCACATCCTTGGTGGCATCGAACCAATCGGTTGAAATGACGATAACATCGAATGGGCGCCCCATCCCGCTTAGTTTTTCATAGATGCGGAGGCTCTCCTCCCGTTGGTTCACCGGGGAGGGCTCCACGACTAACAAGTCAATGTCGCTGTCATCAGTCATAGCTCCGGCGGCGGCCGACCCGAAAAGGATAATCTTGTCCGGACTGGCCACCGACAAAATGCGCCTGATTATTTCAGACCTGAAAATCTCGTCGACCACCATCTTTACACTCCGGCTGTCCAGCCTTATGTTCATCCAGTTTATTAATTTTCAAAAGGTCAACCAGCGGCCGTCCACAAAGTATCTTATTAAAGCGTTTTTCTGAAAACAATACCTAGTTTTCAGATGTGGGCGCTCTTTTTTCCCACAACGCCGCCGCGCACGCGGCGGGATCGATCTTTTCCACGCCCGCATCGCCGACAGTTTTCATGAACATGTTTGATAAACGCAATAGCAACCACTTTTTATAAAACGCGCCTGAGCCGGTCAATACTATTGGGGCGCCGTGAAATCCGGCGCGGCCGCTCGCATGGTTTATACTTTCCGCTACCATATTTATATTCGCTTCCACTAGTTGCGATGCGATCTTCGCCATAGCGCTGCGGCCTATTATTTGCGGTTCGGACAGCACGAGCCTTGCAAGCCTTTTGGCGGCGGCGGACTTTGTTTTTGCTCCGCCGTCTGGAGTTGTGGCGGTGTATTGCGATTTCCCGATATGGCCGAGGTAAAGATGCGCGTCGCCGATGATCGAGAAGTATTCCGGACAAATGGGAATATCGCTGCCGTTGACTTGAAGCTCGCGCAATAACATGGCGGCGTTGGTCCGCAAATAGCCGGTGTAAACAAGCTCGCCGTGTCTCAGCCTTTGAAAATCGGTTTTTCCTTTCACCGCCGGGCGGCCGTTTTTGATTGGCAGAATGTCGGTGGTGGTGGAACCTATGTCCACGATCAAGCAGGTTTCCACATGCCGCGCCACCCAGGCGGCCGTGGCGGCCCAGTTTGCGGATGCCGCTTTTGCGGGATTTTGCAAGGCGGAGCCGGGCGTTATCAGGTTACCGTCCACATCCACAACTTTAGCGGGCGTATCGCAAAATACATCCTGCGCGGCGTTCACAATCCATCGCACTCCCTCCGCGCGCGACTTGAAAACGTCCGCCAGTTCGCCAGTCATGGTCAGCGCCACCGCGTCCGGCTTCGCTTTTCCTTTTATCGCCTTTAATAGCTGACGCAGCCGCTCTTTTTCCCTGAATATTTCGAACGGATGGATTTTGCGCGCGCCTAATATCGTCCGGCCTCCGTTAACGCGTGTCACCGCGGATTTCACATGCGCCCCGCCGATGTCCAGCCCCAGGATTTTCATTGGAGCGCAATCCTTCCATTGGATGTAAACGTGATGCGCCTGCGCGACGCTACTTGCGGTATATCCCCTCCCCTGGCCGCCGCCATTATGAATTCCGCCGGATTCGGCCTTATCGCCCCCGCAAGCCCGCAGAAGCTTGTGGTCAGGCGCGGGTTCACTTCCATGACCACCGGGCCATTGGGTGTCTTGATAAAATCAACGCCCCAGTAGCCTCGCAGACCATTAATCGCGCGGGATATCTTTTCGACGATATCAATGCATTCGCCCCATGGCGGGTCATCGAGTATCTCACCCCCCGCATATTTCATATCGGCGCCGAACTTCTGTTTGTTCACCGACAATATAACGCGCCAACGCGCGCCGGACACCACCGAAAGACTCATCGGGTCGCCTTCGATAAACTCCTGGGCGATCATTCCATCTGAGGGGTGAATTTCCAGCAATGCGCCTTCCATAATCGTAAAACCTTCCGATCCCGCCCCGTCCACAGGTTTTAAAATCCATCGCCCGTCAAACAACTGCTCCGGATCGAACGTTGCATCAACCGCATAAGTTTTCGGATGGGGTACGCCGGCCTTGTCCATTATCCGCGCGAACGCCAGCTTGTCCCCCGTTTGCCGGACAGCTTGAGGAACGCATCCCAGATTTATTTTCCCCGCCGTTTGAACCCGCGCCGTGATTTTTTCAAGCGTCCCAAAAGTCTCCGGTGCGATGACAAGCGCGGCGTCGCATCGTTCCAGCGCCTCGCAAAAGCCTTCGCCGCCGTTTACGGTGAACGGATCAATCCCATCAACCTTGCCGAAAGACTCCATCGCGGCGCACAGCATGGCGCGCCCTTCCGCCATCATCCCTGCGGACAGATCATCCCCGGCCGCGCCGCCACACGAAAGATGCTCGTATATGAAAAGTTTCATTTCCGTCTCTTTGCCAATGCAAGATTATCGTGCATCCCGGAAGTTCTCTCAAGCTCCCTCCGGGTTATAATGTCGAATCTGAATATTGTTGCGTGGAGCGTTCAAGTGACAATGAAAGAAAAGCTGGCGGTGGTGGTGATGGCGGCCGGTATGGGCAAACGGATGAAATCGGACCTGCCGAAGGCGCTTTTGCCGGTGGGGGGGAAGCCGATGCTGGGGCATATTCTGCAGACCGCCCGGTCGCTAAATCCTGAAAAGATCGTGGTGGTGGTGGGGCACAAGCGCGAAATGGTGATCGAGACGTTCGCCGCGCCGGATGTGGGCTTCGCCGTGCAGGACCCGCAGCTTGGCACGGCCCACGCCGTGGCCCAGGCGGAAGAGGCGCTGGCGGGCTTTATGGGGGTTGTGGCTGTGCTTTCCGCCGACGCTCCGCTTATCACGCGCCAAACACTGGAACGCCTGATTGAATCCAGGGCGAAGAAAAACGCCGCCGTGGCCGCGTTGACCGTTGAGCTGGACAATCCCGCCTCTTATGGCCGCATCCTGCGGGAGAACGGAAAAATCACCGGCAACGTGGAGGCGAAAGACGCCACTTCGGCGCAGCTTGAGATAAATGAGATAAACAGCGGTGTTTACGTGTTCGACAGTGGATTCCTTTTCGGCGCGTTGAAAAAAGTGGACCGCAACAACGCGCAAGGGGAATATTACCTCACCGACCTTATAAACATGGCCGCGCGCGCGGGACTGCCAATCGCCGGGATAAAGACCGCTGATCCATCCGAAGCGCTCGGCGCCAACACGGCGGAGGACCTGGACATTCTGGACAAGATACTGGCCGCCCGCCGATGATCATAGTCCTCGCGTGCAACTACAAGGTCGGGCAGACGGGGCATTTTTCCTGCCTCGCCCTGCAACGCATGGGGCACACCGTCATCCCCGTCACCCCCACGCCCGACGCGCCGGAGGAGTGGATAAAAGTTGATCCGCAGGTGGACGCCGTATCGCTCGTCAACGGCCTGAACCCGAAGCCGGACGCTTTTTTCTATGTGGAGGGGAGCGTGGGAGCGCCGTTCCTCCCCCGGCGGATCGACGAGCTTTCCATACCGGCAGCCTGCTGGCTTTACGATAACTATCTTAACTTCCGCTGGCACAAGGAGCTTTGCGCCCTTTTCGATCATGCATTTTTCGCCCAGCTCAACCGGGTCCAACTGGCGAGAAGCTATGGGCGTAACAACGTGGAATGGCTCCCCTTCGCCGCCGACGAGGAGTTTCACCGCGATTTCGGCGTGGCGCGGGACATCGACATCGGCTACCTTGGCACCATCACGCCGCAGAAGCAGAAATACTTCGCCCAGTTTGAAAAAAGCGGGATGAAAGTGGTGACCAACGAGCGCTATTACTCATACGACGAGATCGGCAGGTTCTATAGCCGCTGCAAGCTTGTTTACAACATCCTGGCCCGGCGCGACCTGAACGTGCGTTCCTTCGAGGCGCCCTGCGCCGGGGCGCTGGTGGTGAACCAGGGGTGGATAGACGAGGGGGCAAGGATGATATTCCCGGAGGGGCAGGCCGCCATGTACCACAATTTTGACGACGCCCCGCAGATATGCCGGAGGCTTCTGGATGATGACGCGGAACGCAAGCGGATGGCGGAGAACGCGCGAAAAACGGTGCTTTCCGGCCATACATACCGCCACAGGATGGAGAAAGTGATCGAAGCTCTGGGCAAAGGAGCAAGCAACGGGCGGATTGCGCGGAGCGGAGATTTTGCCGCGCCGCTGGCCGAGGGACTTATATGCGGACACCGGGACTTTAGGATGCGGGAGCGCGCCGCCGGAAAACTTTTCGGCGGAATCGCCCGTTCCCCTTTAAGAGCGGCGGCAAGTCTGTCAAAATACCTGCTTTGGCGCGTTTACGAAAAAGCGGAGAAGACTGTGTGGTCTTTTGGCAAGGCGCCTGTTTGACCTTTAACGGATAGGCGGTAGTAGATGGACATAGCGTTAATGACCGGATCGTGCGGCCTTGTCGGGTCGGAGTGCGTCCGATATTTCTCCCGCCACGGTTTTGGCAAAATCATCGGGGTGGACAACGACATGCGCGGCTATTTCTTCGGCCCGGAGGCCTCCACCGCATGGAACAAGGCCCGGCTCACCGAGGAAATACCGCAATACGCCCATGTGAACGCGGACATACGGGACGACGGCGCCATGGAGCGGCTTTTCGCGGAACATGGGCGCGACATAAAACTCGTCATCCACACCGCGGCGCAGCCGTCGCACGACTGGGCGGCGCGGGAGCCGAAGACCGATTTTTCCATCAACGCCAACGGGACGTTAAACCTTCTGGAGGCCACACGCAAACATTGCCCTGACGCGGTGTTCATATTCACTTCGACGAACAAGGTGTATGGAGACCTGCCCAACACCTTGCCGCTTGTGGAGCATGACCGGCGATGGGAGATTTCCGGGGACCATAAATATCACAAGCGCGGCATTGACGAGACGATGAGCGTGGACCAGAGCAAGCATTCGCTGTTTGGCGCGTCCAAGCTTGCGGCGGACGCCCTTGCGCAGGAATACGGCCGCTATTTCGGGATGAAGACCGCGTGCTTTCGCGGTGGATGCCTCACCGGGCCGGCCCATTCCGGGGCGGAGCTGCACGGGTTCCTTTCGTACCTGGTAAAGTGCGTGGTGACCGGCAAAAAATACACGATCTACGGATACAAGGGCAAGCAGGTGCGCGACAACATCCATAGCGACGACCTGGCCCGCGCCTTCCACCTGTTCTATCAAAATCCGCGCCCCGGCGAGGTGTACAACATCGGCGGCGGGCGATACTCCAACATAAGCGTGCTGGAGGCATTCGACATGGCGGAGCGGATCACGGGGAAAAAGGCGCTGTACGAGGTGACGGACGCGGCCCGCTCGGGCGACCACATTTGGTACATAAGCGACATCGGCAAGTTCGTGCGCCACTTCCCGGAGTTTGCCATCACGCACACGATGGAAACCATAATCGGCCAGATCGCCGCGGAGACCGAACGCAGGCTCGCCGCCGGACAGGCCTGAGACCATAATATGAACGCTGCCCCCCACTCCGCCCGCAAAATCCTGGCGCTGCGCTACAGGTCCATCGGCGACATCATATTGTCCAACCCGGCGCTGGCGGGGCTTCGCCGGACGTTCCCGCAAGCGCAGATACACATGCTGGTGGACGACGTGTTCGCGGAAATTCTCAACGGCAACCCGAACGTGGACAGGGTCATCACAAGCCCCCGCAAACCGGAAGGTCCGCAATGGAAAGCTGACCTTGAAATGGTGAAAACCCTGCGGGCCGAAAATTATGATATCACCGTGGACCTGCACGGCGGACCGCGAAGCTCCTGGTTCTCGCTTCTGTCCGGGGCGAAAATCCGGGCGGGGCATCCTTTCCGGTGGCGCAACCGCGTGTGCTACAACGTGAACGCAAAGACCCCGGCGGCGGACGACCATACGTGGAAAGTGCAGTTCCTGGTGGCCGAGGCGCTTGGGGCGAAGTGGCCGGACGAGCCGGAATTCATCCTGGCCGTTTCCGATGAAAGCCGCCGGACAATGGCGGAGAAAATGTCGAAAGAAGGATTTACTTTCGACAGGCCGCTGATACTGCTCCATCCCGGCGCCAGGATAGACGTGAAACGGTGGCCCGCCGACAGGATGGGGGAACTGGCGCGGTGGCTTGTGGACAAGAAGGGGGTGGCCGTGGCGCTGGCCGGATCGGCGGCGGACACGGAAGAGATAAAGCGGATAAGAGGCGCATCCGGATACGCCATCCCCTTTTTCACCGGCCTTTCGCTAGGCGAGCTTGCCGCGTTGATCGAACGCTCGGCGGCCATCGTGTGCAACGACTCCGGCCCGATGCACATGGCCGGGGCGCTCCACATTCCAACTGTGGCGTTGTTCGGCCCGTCCGACCCGCACGTGTGGGAGCCGGTGGGATGCAGAAAAATCATAATCACCCCTCCGCCGATGGACTGCATGCCGTGCGGCCAGAAAGGATGCCCGAAAGAAGGAAACCATTGCATGACGCGGATCGGGGTGAATGAGGTGAAGACGGCTGTTGAGCGTCTGGGAGTTCTGAACGGAGGCGTTGGGCGGTGATCCCGGTCAAAGAAAAAGTATCTGGCGGCAAATGGCTGCGCGTGGCTGTCTCGTTCGCCATTTTGGCCTTCATCCTCACCCGGGTGGACTTCAATGTCTTTGCCGGCACACTGTCAAAGCTCAATCCGGCGTGGATGCTCCTGGCGCTTTTCCTGATATTGCTGGAGCAGGCGGTGTTGGCCCTGTCCTGGATTGCGATGCTGGCGGGAAAAGGTCTCCATGTTCCCTTCCGCCCCATGACGCATATTCTGGTCGTGTCCAATTTTCTCGGTTTCGCGTTGCCGTCTGGCATGGGATCGGACGTGGTGAAAGTGGTGGGGCTTGCCAAGTACATGTCCAACACGAAGGAGGCGCTCTCATCGCTTGTGGTGTTCCGGGCGATTGGGTTTGCGATGTTGTTCATGATCGCAATATTGGCGGCGGCCGTTTTCCCGCGCCATTTGCCGGATAAACCGGTCATACACACCCTCATTCAGGCGCTGGCCGTCGTCGTCGTGGCCGGTATGGCCGGCGTGGCGCTGGCAAAACCTTTCCTTGACGCCATTGGCGGGATTCTAAAATTCGCCGGCATGGACAGGTTCCACGGGAGACTAGTGGAACTTCACGATTCTTTCATGGCATATGTGGCCAATCCGGCCTCTATGCTCAAAGCTTCCGCGGGGGCGTTCCTTATCCAGTCAAACAGGATAGCCTGCGTCTATATCGCCTCGCTGGCGCTGGGCCTTTCCGTGGACCCGGCGGACTTTTGCCTGTTCATCCCGGTCATCGCCGCGATGCTGCTCATCCCGGTGTCGGTCTCCGGCATAGGCGTCCGGGAAGGGGGTTTCGTCGTCCTGTTCGGCTACGCCGGGCTTTCGGCGGGCGAGGCGCTGAGCCTTTCGCTGACCACTTTTTCGTTTGATATCGTATTCATGCTCTTTGGCGGCGCTGTCTATTGGATCGCGGGATTTCCCAACGCCGAGGCGCTGACAAAAGCTCAGGACGAAAGCAGCAGCCTGTAGTTGCGCAGCATGAACCGGAATGCCACCTTCGCAAGGCGTGTCATGGAATATGGATAGTGGCGCAGGCTTTTTACCTTGACGATGAAATTAAGCTTCACGAACTTCTTGTAAAGTGCGTCTATCTCTTTGCGCGTGAGTTTCTCGGAGATGAAAACGCCGCCGCCGTGGCTGTCGGTGTTGTTGAGAAGGTCCCAGTTCATGTTATCGGACACAAGCCCACGGTTCTTCGCGTAATTCCACAGCGGCGTGCCCGGATAGGGAGTTATTATGGCCACGTCTATGGAGTCCACCCCGCTTTTTGCGATGAAATCATAGGTCTGCATTATTTCTTCTTTCGTCTCGTCCGGTGAGCCGATCATGAAATTGTCCAGCGCCCGCAGGCCCGCTTCCTTTAAAATCTTCACCGCGCGCCAGTTGTCCTCCACCGACATGTTGGAGCCCTTTAGGTACTTTAGCACCCTGTCGGAGCCGGACTCGAACCCGACTCCCACCGATATGGCGTTCATGTCCCTGAGCGATTTTGCCATGTCCGGCGTGACGACGTTGGCGCGGGCGTAGCATATGAAACTTGCCTTCTTGTGAAAACCGTTGGCCACCACCTCGTCGGCTATCTGGCGGAGCCGCTTGCGGTTTGAGACGAAAAGATCGTCGAAAAAATGTATCACCTCGACTCCATGGTCCACAAGCTCCCTTATCTCCTCTATTACCTGGCCCACCGGCACATAACGCACCTTGTCCCAATACCGGGCCGAAACGCAGAATGTGCATTCATATGGGCAGCCCCGGGAAGTGAACATGTACACCTGGGAACCATAGCCGAGAATGGACCGCTTCGGGCTGGGGACCTCGTCCAGCGAGGCGATCAGGGGGCGGGGCGACGTCCTCACAAGCTTGCCGCCGTGATTATAAACCAGGCCCGAAATGCCTCCCAGATGTTCAGGGTCGAACGCGTTGCGCTCCAGATAATGCCGCATCAGCTCCAGGAAAGTGATCTCCCCCTCGCCGACGACCCCCACGTCCATATCCTTGGTCAGGCACTGGGGCATGTATGTGATGTGTATCCCGCCGATCACCACCGCGCACCCCCTGGCCTTGGCGGCGGCGGCGTATCTCATAGCGCAGTTGTAGTTTGACGAGGTGGAGCTTATCGCCACGATGTCCGGCTTGAACTCTTCCAGGTCCTTGCCGAAATCCCCCGTCATGTAACGGAACTCAAAATGCCCCTCGCCCATATGCTTTTCCAGATAGGCCGACAGGTATCCCGGCCACAGGGGGCGGTAGGCGTCCCTCACCTGGGAATAAATATTGGCGTTGGCAAAAAGGATTTTTTTCATCAAGGGGCTCCGGAAAACATCATGGGAAACAACATATCCTATTATTTTACCCCATTACTGGATTTTGGCAAAATGCGCGGCCAGCGAAATGCGGCGCGAGGCTGGTTACGAAAGCTTCTCGACAATCTCGTTGATCACGTCGTCCGCGTCCTTGGACGGGACACGGCATGTGCCCGCGCCCGGATGGCCGCCGCCGCCGTAGCTTTTCATGAGCATCCCCACGTCCTTTTCGCACGTGCGGTTCAAAATGCTGCGCCCAACCGCGATCACCACGAAGGCCCGTTTGGACACGTGGAACGCCCGCACGGAAACGTTGGCCGTGGGGAACAGAGCGTAGATCAAGAACCGGCTTCCAATTGTCTCCTGCTCCACATTTCTCATGTCTGTGAGCACCACTGGCCCGCGCAGGCTGGAATTTTTCTGCAATAGCCCGGTGAAAATCTCCTGGTGCCTGAAAAACTCCCGGAGCCTGTTCTTCACCTCGTCCATGGCAAGAATTTCGGCTATAGGATGTTCCTTGATCAGGCCGATCAGGTCCATAAAATATTGCTGGGACGGCGGGAAGCCGGTGCGCGGGTCCACCGTGTTGGCAAGCCGCACCCATCCTTCGGGCCTTAAAATGTCGTTCAATGAAAGCTGGGCCGCGTCCACCTTGTCGGTGTCGTTCACAAGGTCCGCGTATTTGCCCCAGTGCGGCAGGTTGTAATGCTCCAATATCAGCCTGGCGCAGGACGGAGCAAGCCCATAGCGCCCCTTAAACGACTCCGGCCTGAATCCGGTGTCCGATTCGGACAGATGATGGTCAAACCACATGCCGCAATCCGGATCGTACGGCAGGTTGACCAGGATGTCGTCGGAGGTGACGGCAAGCTCCCGCGCCTGTATCACCTTGGGGTGGGTGAACCTGATCTCGGAAATGTCCTCCGCCTCCGTGAGCAGCACGGAGCACACCAACCCGTCAAAATCACCCCTCGTGATAATTCTCATATTCCCCTTTGTTGTATCCGCCTGTCCGCATCTTCCACGTCTGCGGCCATTTTATCCCTGTATTCCGCCAGCTTGCGGGCGATGCCCTTGTCGGTAAGCGCCATGATCCTGGCCGCCAGAAGCGCCGCGTTCTTGCCGCCGGCCTTTCCGATGGACACAGTCGCCACGGGCACCCCGCCGGGCATGTTCACCGTGGACAAAAGCGCGTCCACCCCGTTCAACCCCCCGCCGGCCATCGGTATCCCGATCACCGGCAGCAATGTCTCCGACGCCACCACCCCCGCCAGATGGGCGGACATCCCCGCCCCGGCGATTATCACTTTCGCCCCGGAGCTTTCCGCTTTTTTCACAAGCCTTTTCACCTTCGCAGGCGACCTGTGGGCGGATGCGATATGAAGTTCATGTTTGATCCCGAACCCGGCGAAGATTTTCACCGCCTCGCCCCCGGCGTCCATGTCCGACTCGCTTCCGAGAATTATCAAAGCGTCCATAATCAGACCGCCGTCATTTCTGGCGTTATCTTGCGGCAATCCATAAATTTGAGTCCGCTAAATGTTTTCATACGCACTTAAAAATTCCTCCCTGGAAATACCAGATTGCGAACAAATGATCCTGAGAGTCGATGATTTAATTTTAGGGTGATCAGGCATTGTCAATGGAGTAATTGATCCATCATGATTATTGCGCTTCATGACAATGTGCTCCCTTTCACGAACAATTTCAAATCCCGGCATTACAAACGCTTTTACAACTCTTGCTTTCGGCGCGTCCACCGGAAATTTCACAAAAGACTCTCAAACAGTCGTCTCGGCGACAAACACTTCTGTCACCGCGTCGCCGGGATCAAAAGCATCTTCCCCAAATACTTCTATATGGGTTTTTACGGCTGACCGCACATCGGCCAACGCATCTTCATAACTATCCCCCTGGCCGACAACAACACCCTTGAGTCCGACAGGATACGCAACATAACCGTCAGGATGCTTTTCGACAACTATTTTTATATGCCTCATCCCGTCATCCTTCCATGACTTTGTCAGACCGCCGCAAGGTCCGGGGTTATCTTGCCCGGATTCAATATGTTGTTCGGGTCGAACACGGCCTTTAACTTGCGCGTGATCTCCACACCGGTCTTCCCTATCTCATACTCCACATACGGCGCCTTGCTTATCCCGATGCCATGCTCACCGGAAAGGGTACCGCCGAGGTCCAAGCATATGCGGAATATCTCGTCCACCGCCTTCTTGGCCAAGGCGTACTCCTCCGCGTTCTTCTTGTCCGTCATCACGTTGACGTGAATGTTGCCGTCCCCGGCGTGGCCGAAGTTGACTATCGGCAGGCCCACCCGCTCCGACAGCTCCGAAAGACGCGCCATCAGGTCCGGTATTTTCGACCTGGGCACGGTGACATCCTCGTTGATCTTGGACGGGCGCAGCCGCAGGATCGCGGGGGATATGGACCTTCGCACGGTCCAAAGCCGCTCCACCTCCTCGTCGTTGGCCGCCACCTGGGTCTTCACCGCCCCGTTTTCCGCGCAAACCGACTGTATGCGCTCCATCTCCCGGCCCGCCACTTCAGGCGGCCCGTCCGTCTCTATAAGCAACAGCGCCGCAGCCTCGGTGGGCAGCCCGGCCTTAAGATAGTCCTCCACCGCCTTCACCGCGCTCTTGTCCATGAACTCCAGCGTACGCGGGATCACCTTGCCCCGGATGATGGCGGAGACGGTCTTCGCGGCCGAGTCCACTGTGGGGAACATGGCGAGCATCGTGCGCACAGCCTCCGGCTTGGGAAGCAGCTTGAGCCTTATCTTGGTTATCACCCCCAATGTCCCTTCCGATCCGACCATAAGCCTGGTCAGGTCGTATCCCACCACGCTTTTAACGGTCCTCGCCCCGGTCTGGATTATCTCCCCCGTGGGCAGCACCACCTCCAGCCCCAGCACATAATCGCGCGTGACGCCGTATTTCACAGCCCTTGGCCCCCCCGCCCCCATCGCCACGTTGCCGCCGATGGTGGATATCTTCAGCGACGCCGGATCGGGCGGATAGAAAAGCCCGAGTTTTTCCACTTCTTTTTGCAGTTGGTAAGTGACGATACCAGGCTCCACCAGGGCCGTAAGGTTATCCGTGTCCAGCTCCAGTATCCGGTTCATTTTCGTCATCACCAGCGTCAATCCCCTGTGGGTGGGAATCGCTCCGCCGACAAAGCCGGAGCCGGCCCCGCGGGCGGTGACGGCGAATCCATGCTCGTTGGCGAGCTTTAGCGCCCCGCTGATCTGTTCTGGCGTGGTGGGGAACGCCACCATTTCCGGGGCGCGTTCTTCGCCTGTGGCGTCGTAGCCGTACACCATCAGGTCCTCCCGGGCGTCTGTGGCGGCGCCGTGGGGGAAAAGTGATTTGATCCGGTCTTTTACGTTCTTTTCAATCATTTATCAAACCGCAGTCTGTTTACGCCTTATCTGCGAATGATAACACGCCGTTACGAAATCGGCTCGGAAAATAGACCGGAGTTGGACTTGAGCCGTATAAAACGCGAAAGATTTGATTGTCGGGCACGGAAACATAATATATATTCAGGATAGAAGTTGGCGAGTTTATATATCAAGACTACGCCTCGTATCAGCGTAGAGGTGGTTGATGAATTCAAAGCCGCGTAATGGCGCCATGGTCCGCAATCTGTTGGCCGCCATTATGCTTCCGCTGTCCATAGCAGGTTGTTCCGGCTCGTCCGGTTCCGCAAAATCCGCGGACACAACGGCAAAAATGGGCGTCTCCATAAGCATCACCTGGCCAAAGGACGCCACATACACCATATCCAACGGCAGAACATTAATTGGGGCTGTCTCCGCCTCGCCAAACGTTGTCACCCCTTTCACCGGGACTCCCACGATAACCTATATCTCGGTGGCCGTCACCGCGCCGGACATTCCAGTATCGCTGGTCTCCTACATATCCACGGTCTCGAACGCAAGCGGTTATTTCAACGGATGGATACTCGTCCCGCCCGGCTCATTGAGAAACTTCACCATAAGCGTTGGGCTCAGCGACGGCGGGATAATCTATGGCCGGGCCAACAATGTAACTGTGGGGCCCACCATGTCTCCTCTCAATATAGCAATGGATCCCAATGTGGCGCCGGCCGGAGCGGTGATCGATTGCGTTGACTACACCGGGGCCACCACCACAACCATTGGTTTCGGATCGTCGTGCAAATGTTCGGTGACCGATACCAACGCCAATGACTCGGTCTATTTCGACATGTCGGCGGTGGTGGCGGCGATCAACGGCAATGACCAGTGCACGAGCCAGGTTTGCATAAGCGAGGTGGGCTCATGGGACCATATATCCACATACGGCAATACGGTGGCCGTTTCAGGATGCCTGCCTGATACCGGGCCGTCCACGGCCATAACATTGGGGTGCACCGCGACCGACTCGCGCGGCGGGGTGACCAGCGCCGTGGCCAACATCCAGACAAACTGCTCCACCTCCATCGCCTTCGATTATCCGGGCTATGTCAACACGTCCACATTCACCATAGACGGATATGTCAGGTATTCCAACACTACCCCTTTCCAGGGCGTGACCGTATATCTTTGCACTGAAAATAACTATATCGCCGGATGCCCGACAACGGCTCCCGGGCTGGCGACAGCCACAACGCTGACGGACGTTAATGGTTATTTCGTGTTCAACAACGTCGCGCCGGGGACATACGCCGTCGGGGTGGACCTGAATGCGCTCATAGGATCCGGATACGCCGCCCAATGGATCATCCATGGGCCCATAACATGGCCGGACACCCTCTATACGCAGGATTACAAGGACATCACAGCCACAATGAATCCGCAAGGGGGCGGTGGGGCCACATGGAATGTCGCCAATCCCCTCGCGGTCAGTTGGACAGGCCCGGCCGAATCGGGCCTTTGCCTGGCGACGTTGTTTGACAACGGCGTCCAGGTGTACCAGTCATTCCTCTTCAATTGCGCCGCCGCCGGGAATTATACGTTCCCGAGTCTTTTGACGGCGGGGCATGCTTTCTACACATGGTACATTACCATTTATGACGTGGCCTCCAACTTTATTGCATTGGGATGGTCGGGCAATATCAGCGCGGTGGACATCACCCCGCCAAACATCACTTCCCTGTCCGCCGCGGTGAACGGCTTCAACGGCGGAATTGACATCACATACAATGTTACCGAGGCAGGCACATGGTGGTGCGCCGCCATCACCCCTTCCGGGGGCGGGGCTCCAGCCATCGGCGCCATCAACACCACGGCGGCTTCGTCCCTTGGCGTGAACACCATCACCCTTACGAATGACAATACAGTGGCCGGTTTTAATCCCGCTTCCACGTACGATGTTTACTGCGGATTCAAGGACGCATCGGCCAACCCAAGCGTGGTGGCCGCCGCCACCGGCAGCCCCATAACCGGGGCGGACACTTTGGGGCCGGTGGCCAACAGCCTGACCGCCGCGGCCAACGCGGTGTGGGGGGTCGACGTCACATTCGATCTGAGCGAGGGCGGCGCATACTATTGCGTATTGATGCCGTCGCCGAGCGCCGGCGGCCCTGCCAACCTGGCCGCTTTAACGGCTTTTGCATCGTACACCTCCGCCCCTTCATCGGCAGGCGCCAATGGGACGGTCACCCTCGTCAACGATTCAACCGGCGCGGTGGTGGCTTCAGCTACACAATACGATGTTTACTGCGCGTTCACTGATATCTACGGCAATCCGTCCACGGTCTATGCCGCGAGTCAATCCCTTTTTTAGTTGAAACTCCCGGCATGACCGTCACGCCGCTTTCACCATTATCTTCCCCGCCAGAGCCCGTTTCATGATCTCACGCAGTTCTGGCAGGTGTTTATAACCGCTCACTTTCCTCAACCTGG
>JACRLM010000102.1 GCA_016235255.1 Nitrospinota bacterium
GCTCGACAACGGCGTCTGAAAACCCCAACTGCCCCGATTTACGGTTCATTTCGCCTCCAGCTATATATTGTATTACTATTGGTAATATAATATAGCATCATAAAAGCAATTATGCAAAGCTTTCCTTTACAAGGGGGAGTCCGCCACGGGCGGGTGGGGGTAATTCTTCAACCAGGCCTTACACTTCAAGATTACCTCCCCGGCTCAGGCTTCGCCTTCGCCACCCCTCCTTGTAAAGGAGGGGAAACTTTTTTCCCGCTATTTATTTCATCGCGCAACTCGGAAATCCGCTTTTCCAGCGCCGTTAAAACACCGCGTAGATTTTTATAAATGTCATTATTGTAAAAGCGCAGGAATTGAATACCGAACATTTCCATTTTTTCCTGCCGTCTTTTGTCTTTGACCTGCGCGTCATCAATAAAATGAGTGTCCCCGTCAAGTTCGATCGCCAATCTTAATTCCGGGCAGAAAAAATCAACGGCATACTCTTCAATTCCATACTGTCTTCTAAACTTGGCTCCCAAAACCTGCCTGTTTTTCAGCTTTGACCAAAGAATAACTTCCGCATCAGGCATTTTGTTTCGCAGTATTTTCCTTACAAGTGTCCGTTCCTTTTTATTATAAACCTTCGTCATATCCGCCCATCTGAATCCAGAAACGCCACCGCGCTTCATCACCCATCATATTTCTTGCTCCCATGAAACACAGCGATCACTTCCAGCCGTTCATCCATTATCTGATAGACGATACGGTAACCTTTGTATATCAATTCGCGAGTATCCGGGTCGTCTGATTCCGGGACAATCCTCCCCATTTCGGGAAAATCGTTTAGCCGTTCGACCGCTTCGAATATTCTTTCAACCAGCAATGAGGCGTAATAAGGAGAGTCCTGGGCAATGAATTGGTAAACATCTTCAAGATGTTCAAGAGACTGCCTTGACCACCTTATCGGCTTGCCCATTTGCGCGCGATCTCTTTGGCCTCTTCGTGGGTGTGATACTCGCCGTCGCGCAATTGCTGTTTGCCTTTCAGGATTGCCCGGTTGACGTATATCCCTTCCATGATGTCCTCAATGGTGGCGTCCCCCGGCAGCTTTCTGATAAGCTCGATCACTTCGTCTTTGATAGTGGACATGAGCCCTCTTGGCTGATTGTTCCATTCGGCTTTTGCCTGCATGATTGCGGCCTTAGCCACGTCTATTTTAACGCTCCTTCCAAAACCGCGTCAAACGGACGTCTGGATGACCCAAGCCCAAACTTCCCGCAATGTCAAAGAACAGACGCCGGGGATGGCTGCCCGCCCCCGGCGGTTCCAAATCTACTTCGCCACCAGGTCCTGGTGCGGAACCTTTTTCATCGTCCACTCGCCGCTCTTCGGGTCGAACCGGGAGTTGACGAAGCATTTCCACTCCTTCTCGTCCAGGTGCGGATAGTCGCTCCTGTAATAAAAGCCCGGATACCGCGTCTCCTTGCGGAAATATATGTGCCGCAGGTGCATCTCCGCCGTCCAGATGCGGTGATAGTTCTCCCACGCGCGCAATAGCTCGTGCAGGTCCTTTGCCGCCATCTTCTGCGCGTCTTCCTTGAGCATGCCAAGAAGGTGGAGCGCCACGTCCATAAGCTTCTCCGACGTGGTGTAATACGTGGACGTTCCCGCCACATATTCGTCCATCATCTTGTTGAGCCGGAACATCACCATCCGGGGCCGGATGAAATTGGGATTTATCATCGGGTCGGTGGTGTAGTCCTTGTGGTCCATGTAGTTCTGGAACGGCTTGTAGATTTCCGCGGCGAGCTGTTCCTTCGTCGCGCCAATAGTTGGCTTGAAATCCTTGTTGTCCCGCACGAATTTCACCATGTTCTTCGCCGCGATGCGTCCCTCGGTGTAGGAGCCGGAGGAAAACTTGTGGCCGGATGCGCCCACGCCGTCGCCCGCCGTGAACAGTCCCTTCACGGTGGTCATGCGGTTATAGCCCCACTGCCATTCTTTCGGCGCCATGTCTTCCGGACCGGAGACCCATATGCCGCAGGCGCCCGCGTGTGAGCCGAGCAGATAAGGCTCTGTGGGCATCAGTTCCGATTTCGTCTCCTCGGGGCGGATGCTCATGCCGGCCCAAAGGTTTGCCTGGCCGATGCACATGTCAAGGAAATCCTCCCACGCCTCGGCGACGAGGTGCTTGAACTGCTTAGCGTCCATGTTCTTGGCGAGGCTCGCCATCCCCGTGGGGGTGTCCATGAATATCGGGCCGCGCCCTTCCTTGAACTCCTTCATCGCCTGATGGTTGCGAAGGCAAGTGGATGGGACGTGCGCCAGGCCGTATGGCGGATATTCCTTGAGCATGTCCGCGTTCTTGGCCGAATAGTCCTCGCCAAGCCCGTTGATGGCCTTGGACTTGAAAAGCAGGAACCACGCGCCAACCGGGCCGTAACCGTCCTTGAACCGGGTCGGCACGAACCTGTTTTCCATCGTGGTCATCTCCGCGCCCACCTGCGCCGCCATGGCGTATGTGGAGCCTGCGTTCCACACTGGATACCACGCGCGCCCCATACCCTCGCCAGTGGAGCGGGGACGGAATATGTTCACCGCTCCGCCGCAAGCGATGAGCACAGCCTTGGCCCGGAATATGTAAATCTTGTTCTCCCGGACCGAGAAGCCGATGGCGCCGGCGATCCTATTCTCATCCTTCTCGTCGAGCAGAAGCTTCACCACGAAACA
Organism: Nitrospinota bacterium; assembly: GCA_016235255.1. NCBI lineage: Bacteria > Pseudomonadati > Nitrospinota > Nitrospinota bacterium. The sequence goes on from JACRLM010000102.1 coordinate 2,716, forward strand.
GCGCTCTATGATGTTCTCCATCCCAAGCGCGTTCTTGGCCGCCTCGGCCACGATCACCTTGTACGATTCGCCGTTGATCATTATCTGCCATTTGCCGGAGCGGACTGGCTTGCCCCCTTCGGCCAGCGTCTTGCCTTCGTCGCCCGGCTGTTTCCACACCGGCAGGCCCCACTCCTCGAACAGTTGAACGGTGTCGTCCACGTGCCTGCCCACGTCATACACCAGGTCGTCCCGGGTGATGCCCATCAGGTCGTTGGCCACCATCTTCACGTAATCTTCCGGCGTGTTCTCGCCTAAGTAAGTGTTGATGGCGGAAAGCCCCTGGGCCACTGCGCCGGACCGGTCCATGGCGGCTTTGTCCACCAGGGTCACCTTGTATTTGCCGCCGGCCCAGCGGGTGGCCTCGAAGGCCGCTCCACAGGCGGCCATGCCGCCGCCGACTATCAATATGTCCGTCTCAACTTCGACTATGTTAGGATTCTGGCAAAAGTCCGCGTGGAACGCGTCTTGCGGTCTGACCATTTTGTGATCCCCCCTTATTTAATCTTCGGCAAGGTCTTGCCGGCTTCGGTGAACAGGTTCGGATTGTCCAGGTCCGCTTCCGCCGGGACCGGTTTTCCCTCGTATGCTTTTATGGAGCCTTCCGGCTTGGTGCGGATCGGGAACTTGAACCGGGACACCTTGCCGTCCCGGAATTTCACCGTCCACATGATAGAGTCCGTGGAGCGCATGGGAATGGACGTGCCCCCCATCGGCACGAAGTCCGCGTATGGCCTTGCCTCTATCGCCTGCTGCGGGCAGATTTTCACGCACGAATAACATTCCCAGCACTGCTCCGGCTCCTGGTTCTGGGCCTTCATCCTCTCCTTGTCCAGGTACATCAGGTCGTGCGGGCAGATGTACATGCAGGCGGTCTTGTCCTGCCCTTTGCACCCGTCGCATTTTTCGGCAATGACGAAAGTAGGCATCGCTCCCTCTCCTAAAGAAAATTGTTGCGGCCGATCTGAATATCATGCTGCGCCGGACGGAAGGGCAGGGGGCCATCACCGTTGAGAACCAACGCGCTGGCCCAGCCGGCCCTGGCGGCCGAAGTCTCCACTCCCCCGGATTTCGCGGGAAACCCGTCTAACTTAAGGGGATTATGCGCCCCGGGCCTTAAAAAATAAAATAGATAGTTTTGATAATTCAGATAAACTATTGTGTATGCTTAATCAAATAACCATACACCAGCTCGACCTTTTCCTGGTGGCGGCCAAACTCAAAAATTTTTCCCGCGCCGCCGACCAGATGGCCATCAGCCAGCCGGCCTTTTCCGCGCAGATAATCAAGCTTGAAAAGATTCTAGGGTCGCCCATGTTCGAGCGGATCGGCCGCAGGATAGAGCTGACTGACGCTGGAATGGCCTTCGAGGTGTACGCCCAGCGCACGATAGGCGCCCTGCGCGAAGGGAAGCAGGCCATAGACGACATGACAAAGAAAGTGGTCGGCACACTGCGGCTCGGCGCCTCCACCACAGTGGCCAACTACATCCTCCCCGAATTCCTGGGCAAGTACAAAAAGGCCCATCCGCAGGGAAAAGTGGAAATGATGGTGGGCAACACAAACCAGATAGAGCAATCCCTTTTGCGCGGAGAGGTGGACCTTGGCATCGTGGAAGGTCCGGTGAAGAACAATAATATCGAGACCTATCTTTTCAAGAACGACGAACTGGTGGTGATATTCTCCTCCACCCATTCATGGAAAAACCGGCGGACGGTGTCCATGGATGAGCTAAAAAAAGAGCCGCTGATAATCCGGGAGCGCGGATCGGGCACCCGCAAGGTGTTCATGGACCAGGTGGACTTTGACCACAACCCCCTCAACGTGGTAATGGAGCTGGGGGACACGGAGGCGATCAAAAAGTCGGCCCAGGCCAATCTTGGGGTGGCGGTTGTCAGCCGCGCCGCCATCACCTCGGAGCTTAAGGACAAGTCATTGCGGTGCGCCAGCCTAGACGGGGTGAGCCTGCGCCGGAAGCTCACCTTGATTATCCTGAAAAACCGCTATCTATCAAACCCGCTGAAAGCTTTCACCGCGATATTGGACCCCATTGAAAAAGTGGCGGAAAACAAGCCAGCCCACCGTGATAATTCCTGACGGCTCCGGGCAATAAAAAAAGGCGGCGTTTTGCGCCGCCTTTCAAATAGTCGAACGTGGCTGTTAAACTATCTCGGTCTCGCTGAAGAAATATCCGATCTCCCTGGCGGCGGACGTTTCGCTGTCCGAGCCGTGGACGGAATTTTTTTCCAGGTCCACCGCAAGCTCCTTGCGGATGGTGCCGGGGGCGGCGTTGGCCGGGTTTGTGGCGCCCATGATATCGCGCCATTTAGGCTGGGCGTTCTCCCCCTCCAGCACCGCCACAACGCACGGCCCGGAGCTCATGTAACCAGTCAGCGAGGCGAAGAAAGGCCGCGCCTTGTGCTCGGCGTAAAAGCCCTCCGCCTGGGCCTGGGTCATATGCATCCGTTTCAGGGCGGCCACCTTAAGGCCGCTCGATTCGATCCAGCTTACTATTTTCCCGGTCAGCGAACGCTCCACAGCGTCCGGCTTTATTATCGCGAAAGTGCGTGACATTATATCCTCCGTTAAAAATGAAAAACCGGCGCCAGCATGGCTTTACCGCCAGCGCCGGTGTATGTATCCCGATAAAGTCAAGGTATGAAGTCGTCTATGATCTTGTTGATGTCGTAATCAACGGACGCCTTCGCCTTGTCCTTGATGCCGTTCAACCTGTCGAGCAGGCTGGGCTTGTCCACGTCGTAGAACACGCCGGTGGCTATCTTGCCGTCTATACCCTCGAAGGCGTATTTCAACGCCGCGTTCAGGTCCTTGGTATTGTGGTCTGCGGGCAGCTCACCGATCCTGTCCTTGTAAAAATCGAAGGTGTTCACCTTGTTGAACGTCGGGCAGGGGCTGATGATGTTCACAAATGAGAAGCCCTTGTGCTTTATCGCCCTTTTGACCAGGTCCTCCACCACTTTCGACTTGCTCGAATAACCCTGCGCCACGAAAGTGGCCCCATAGGTCAAACAGAAAGCCAGCGGGTTCAATGGATTGTCCGGCGCGCCATAAGGCGTGGTGGATGTGACCATCCCCAGCGGGGTGGTGGGGGACATCTGCCCCTTGGTAAGCCCGTATATGGAGTTGTCCATCATGATGTACGTGATGTCGGTGTTTTTCCTGGCCACGTGGGGCACGTGCCCGCCGCCGATGGAGAAGCCGTCCCCGTCGCCGCCGAAAGCTATCACCTCAAGCTCCGGACGGGCCATCTTCACCCCGGTGGCCACCGGAAGCACCCGGCCGTGCGCCGTGTGCATCCCGTAGGTCTTCACGAAATACGGGAAACGGGACGAACAGCCGATGCCGGAAACCAGCACCGTGTTGTTTATGTCGATCTGCAAATCGGCGAAAGCTTTTAAAACGGCGTTTAGCACGCCGTAGTCGCCGCAGCCCGGGCACCAGGTTGGCGGGATTTCGCTCTTGTAGTCCTTGGCTTTCAAAGGCTCTGTCGCGGTGGTCATTTAGATTACCTCCTTTATCTTATCAAGGATCATCGCAGGCGTGAACGGCATGCCCCCGTATATCGGATAGCTGATGGAGTTAAGCCCGGTCTCGGACTTGATAAGCCGGGCAAGCTGCCCCTGCTTGTTCACTTCCGGGATCAATATCTTCTTGTGCTTGGACGTGAAACCGTTGAGCGCCTTGAGGGGCAGCGGCCACACAAGCTTTGGATACAGCGCCGACACTTTTAGCCCCTGCGCCCTGGCAAGCTTCACAGCCTCGCGCACCACGCCAATGGTGGACCCCCAAGTGATTATGCCAAGCCCAGCGCCATCCTGGACGTCCGCCTCGGTCTTCGGGAAAAAGTCTTCTATGTCGTTTAGCTTGTTAAAGCGCTTGTCGAGCATCTTGGAGTGGTTGTCCGCGGTGTAGCGCGGCGCGGAAGACTCCGCGTGCTCAAGCCCCGTGGATATGTACGCCCCGCCAGGAGTGCCGGGCAGCGCCATGGCCGACACGCCAGACGCGGTGAACTCATACCGCGCGAAAGGCTTGCCGTTTCCTTTGTAAAGCTCGCGGTTGACGATACGCAGGCTCTTCGGATCCGGCCGTTTCATGGAAGCGGTGCGGAATCCCAGGGAGCCGTCCGACAGGATTATCACCGGAACCTGGTATTTCTCGGCGACGTTGAACGCCTCCACTGTCAGGTACACGCAGTCTTCCACCCCCTCGGGGCTTATCACCACTTTGGAAGCGTCCCCGTGGCAGCCTAAGGCCGCCAGCAAAAGGTCGCTCTGTTCGTGCTTGGTGGGCAGCCCGGTGGACGGGCCGCCGCGCTGCACGTCGCAAATCACGATTGGAACCTCGGATATGGAAGCAAGGCCGATCAACTCCTGCATCAAAGAAAGCCCGGGTCCGGACGTGGCGGTCATCGCCTTGGCCCCGGCGTAAGACGCGCCGATCACGTTGCCAATCGAGGCGATCTCGTCCTCCGCCTGCACAAGCGTCCCCTTGAACTTGGGCAACTCCTTGGAAAGGTAGTTGGCCACCTCCGTCGCCGGCGTGATCGGATACGCGGAGAAGAACTGTACGCCCGCAAGCAGGGCGCCAAGCCCCACCGCTTCGTTGCCGGAGATGATGATCGTCCCTTCCTTCGGTTTGCCAGGATCCATTTTGTATGGATCGGTCTTCTTGAGGTTGTTGCGGACATGGTCCCGCCCGGCGTCCAGGGCCTTGAAGTTAAGCTCCACTATCTCGGCGCCCTTCTTGCCGAACTTTTCCTTTATGGTCTCGCGGATCTGATCCATGGATATGGCGAAAAGCTCCGCCACCGCCCCCATCGCCACCATGTTCTTCACCCGGTACATCCCCAGGTCTTCCTTGGCGGTCTTGCTCATGGGAACCGGATAGCATGTGACACCCGGTATATTCTGCTCTTCGGCGATGTCGCCCCCCGGATAGTCGTACACGAGCACCGTTCCTTCTTTCATCAGCTTTACGTTCTGGTCCAGCGCTTCCTGGTTGAAGGCGACCATCACGTCAAATCCGCTCCCTTCGCACAAAATATTGTCATGGGCGAAGCGGGTCTGGTACATGGCGTACCCGCCCCTTATCTCCGCCGGAAATGTCTTGAAGGTCAGCACCTCCAGGCCGGAGCGCGCCGCGGCCTGGGCCACCATGTCGCCGGAGGAGATGATGCCTTCGCCTCCCTCGCCCCCGAACCGGATGATCAGATCGTTCTGTGCCACTTTCCCACCTTTCAATAAATTTAGACTAGTTCATCGCCTTCTGTATTGTCCCGCCCAAATCCGCGGGAGACTTGCAAACCTTTATCCCGGCCGCGGACATGGCCTTCATCTTTTCGTCCGCCGTACCTTTGCCGCCGGAAATGATGGCGCCGGCGTGTCCCATGCGCCGCCCGGGGGGCGCGGTCTGCCCGGCGATGAAACCCACCACCGGTTTTTTCACCTTCGCCTTCACATACTCCGCCGCGTCCTCTTCCGCCGATCCGCCGATCTCGCCGATCATGCAGATGGCCTTGGTCTGCGGGTCGTTGTTGAAAAGCTCTATCGCGTCTATGAAATTGGTCCCGTTCACAGGGTCGCCACCGATGCCGATGCATGTTGACTGACCGATCCCCAGCGCGGTCAACTGCCCCACCACCTCATATGTGAGCGTGCCGGAGCGGGATACCACCCCCACAGGGCCGGGTTTGTGTATATGCCCGGGCATGATCCCTATCTTCGCCTTGCCGGGGGTTATGATCCCCGGGCAGTTGGGGCCGATGAGCCGTACCTGTTTGTCTTTAAGGTAGTTCTTTATCTTTATCATGTCATACACCGGGATCCCCTCGGTGATGCAGACGATCAGCGATATCCCGGCCTCCGCCGCCTCGAATATGGCGTCCGCCGAAAAAGGTGGCGGCACGAATATCATGGTGGCGTTGGCGCCCGTGGCGGCCACGGCGCGCTTTACGGTGTTGAACACCGGCACGCCTTCCACTTCTTGCCCCTCCTTGCCCGGGGTGACCCCGCCCACGACTTTCGTGCCGTAAGCCTTGCAACCCGCCGCGTGGAAGGAGCCTTCCTTGCCGGTGATCCCCTGAACGATCAGTTTTGTGTTCTCGTCAACCAGTACGCTCATTTAAATACGGCCTTTCGAAGCTATACCGCTGCCCGGGTGGCGGCGACGGCCTTTTCCGCCCCGTCCCGCATCCCGTTGGCCACGATGAAGTTGAACCCGCTTTCCTTCAATATCCTTTTCCCTTCGTCCACGTTCGTCCCCTCCATCCGGATTATCACCGGGGCGGTGACGTTTATCTTGCGCGCCGCGTTCACAACGCCGTTGGCCAGCCTGTCGCACCGCAGGATGCCGCCGAAGATGTTTATGAATATCCCCTGCACGTTCTTGTCCGCCAGGATTATGCGGAACGCGCTTTCTATCTGCTCCTCCGAGGCCCCGCCGCCCACATCGAGGAAATTGGCCGGCTCGCCGCCGGAAAGTTTTATGATATCCATCGTGGCCATCGCAAGCCCGGCGCCGTTGACCATGCATCCGATGGCGCCGTCCAGCTTTATATAGTTGAGGTTGTGGCGGCTGGCCTCTATCTCAAGCTCCGCTTCCTCGTTCAGGTCCCGCATCTCCACCACGTCTTTCTGGCGGTACAATGCGTTGTCGTCAAAGTTCATCTTGCAGTCGAGCGCCAGCACCCGGTTGTCCGACGTGATCACCAATGGATTGATCTCCGCCATGGAGCAGTCCTTCCCCTCGAAAGCCTTGTACAGCTTCATTATGAAGTCCACCCCGGCCTTGAAAGCGTCGCCGGAAAGCTTCAAGAAAAACGCCATGTCCCGCGCCTGGCAGGGCATAAGCCCGATGGCCGGGTCCACCCATACCTTCATTATCTTTTCGGGAGTTTTGGCGGCCACCTCCTCAATTTCCATGCCCCCCTCTTCGGAGACCATGAAGCAGGGGCGGGCCCGGTCCCTGTCCACCACGATGCCCATGTAAAGCTCTTTTACGATGGTCATCCCCTCTTCAATCAAAAGGGTACGGACCTCGCGCCCCTCCGGGCCGGTCTGGTGGGTCACAAGGGTCTTGCCGATGAGTTCTTTTGCGATCTTGACCGCCTCGTCCCGGGTCTTGGCCAGCTTCACGCCGCCAGCCTTGCCCCGCCCGCCGGCGTGTATCTGCGCCTTTACCACCACCGGCAGCCCCATTTCGTCCGCCGCCGCTCCCGCGTCCTCCGCCTTGACCGCCACCTTGCCCCGAGGGGTGGGGACGCCGAATTTCCGCAAAATCTCTTTAGCCTGGTATTCGTGGATTTTCATAAACCATCCTTCAATTTCGTGAAGCGCGCGCTATTATGGCGGCGTCTTTTTCTTTTCGCGAACTTTGTCTTATAACATAACTGTTTGGAGCCCGTCAAACCCATTTTGTTCACAGGCGGGCAGGAGGGGATGCGGAGGGCAATCGGATGGACCGGCGGCCAATATAATCGCTACACCGCCCCGCCGTCTCCATTCTCCCCGCCGGAACCGGGAACGGGGAGTTCCTCGGCCTTGGCAAGCTTGCCGGAGAGGACACGGGCGCGCTTTTCCACGTCCTCTATCCCTCCGCTGGCCTCTTCGAGTTTCTTTTTCGTCCGGGCCAGGCTGTCGCCGAACTTGCCGAACTCGGTCTTCACCAGCCCAAGAATGTTCCACACCTCGCTGGTCCTTTTCTGGATGGCCAATGTCTTAAAGCCCATCTGCAGGCTGTTCAAAAGCGCCGCCAGCGTGGTGGGCCCGGCGATCATCACCCGGCACTCCCTCTGGGCATAGTCGAAAAGCCCCGGCCTGCGCAGCACTTCCGCATAAAGACTTTCCGATGGCAGAAAAAGTATCGCAAAATCAGTGCTGTACGGTGGATTAATGTATTTGTCCCTGATTTTTTTGGCTTCCGCTTTTATGGTGTTTTCCAGGGCCTTGGCCGCCTCGTTGGAAGCTTCCATATCCCCTTTCTCCCGCGCCTGTTCCAGCCTGTGATAGTCCTCCAGCGGGAATTTCGCGTCTATCGGCAGCAATAGTGGGCCGCCGTCCGGCCCTTCGGGGAGTTTTACGGCGAATTCCACCCTTTCTGCGCTGTTGGGCTTGGTCGCCACGTTCTTGGCGTACTGTTCAGGGGTGAATATCTGCTCCAACAGCGACTCCAACGCAACTTCCCCCCATACGCCCCGGCTTTTGACGTTGGTTAGCGTGCGGTTCAGATCCCCCACGCTGGCCGCAAGCGTCCGCATTTCCCCGATTCCGGCGTGAACCCTGTCCAACTGGTCGGACACCTGCTTGAAACTGCGCCCGAGCTTCTGTTCGAGGGTGTCGTGAAGCTTTTCGTCCACGGTCAGGCGCATTTTCTCAAGCTTGGCGTTGTTGTCCTCCTGTATGGCCTTTAACCGCCCCTCAACGCTCTCCCTTATGCCGTTAAGGAGCGACATCACAGTGTCGCCGAACTGTTTTAGCGAATCGCGCTGTTCTTCCCGGCCGCTCCGGGAGCTCTTGCCTATCTCGTCGCGGATGCGCCCCATCTCTTCGCGCAAGGCGGATTCGCTTTGGATCCGGGATTTTTCGATGTAGGAAATCGTCCGGTTCTCGCCATCACCGGCGGATTTGGAGCGTAAAAGGGATATCAGCAGCGCCACAGCCGCGATATTGAGGATAACAGATGCGTAAACAGCCAGTTCAGCCATGGATATCAAGCCCGGCGTAGCGGCCAATGGCCGACTTTATATGAAATGGAGCGGGTGAAGGGATTCGAACCCTCGACTTCAACCTTGGCAAGGTTGCACTCTACCACTGAGTTACACCCGCATGCCGGGAACTTGCAAATGAACAATGAATTTTATCCATTCCGGATGACATGTCAATAAGAATCAGTGGCAAGGGCCCGATGTTCGATCTTGACGCATTTGTCCTGCACCACGGTCATCCCCGCCGCGCGAAGGCGCCTGGCCGCTTCGTTGTTGACTATGCCAAGCTGAAGCCACGCAACTTTGGGCCCTTTGGCGATCACTTCGTCCACCAGCCCGCCGATAAGCTCCGCCCGCATGAAAAAGTCCACAATGTCCACTTCGCCTGGTATCTCTGGAAGCTTTGCGTACGCTTTTATCCCTTTCCAGCCTCTCTCGTTGAGGGCGGGGTTTACCGGGATGATGGTATAACCGTGATCCATAAGATAGGCGGCCACATCGTTGGATGCCCTCCCAGGCTTGTCCGAAAGGCCGACAACGGCGATGGTTTTGGCCGATTTTAGAATTCCGGCTATCACGTCCGCCGGAGGATTCCCTTCCGGCCCCGGAGGTCTTTTGCTGATATCGCACGATTCTGGCATAGCGGGCCTTTCTTGCGGCGTGGGACCCTGCGGCTCACTTCACGCCTGCGTCTATCTCTTTTTTAAGGAATTCCCGAAGGTTCGCCGACACCTTGCGCGGGATGTCCTGGGCTGGCGATCCTTCCTTCCTGTATAGCTCAACTGCCCTGCGCAAGGTGTTTATGAAGGCCACGCAAGGTTCGCACCCCTTGATATGCGCCTCTATCTGGCCGCAGATGTCTGGATCTAAATCCCTGTCGATATAGTCGCTTATTTTCTCGAATATCTCACGGCATTTCATCTTGTCGGTCATCGTTCATTCCCGATTTTTCCGGCGCTGGTCATGTCCAGCGTCCCGTCAAAGTATTTGGTGAGCGCCTCCCGCAACACCAGACGCGCCCTGTGAAGCCGAGACTTCACCGCAGCCACCGTCATGTTGAGTATCTGGCCGATCTCTATGTTCGAAAACCCCTCCACGTCCTTCATAATCAACACTATGCGTTTGTCCTCGGGGAGGCTGGATATGATCGTGTCCAGCAGGCGCTTTATCTCGTCGTTCCCGTGCATCAGCGCCGGATTTTTCGACCAGTCAACAATCTCCCTTTGCAGCGACGACCCGTCAAACTCCAGCGGCTTGTCTATCGAAACCAGGTCCACCTTCTTTTTCTTCCTGATCCGCATCAGGCATCCGTTGGTGGCTATCTTGAAAAGCCATGTGGAAAACGCCGACTCCCCCCGGAACGACTCCAGCGACTTGTACACCTGCAGGAACGTCTCCTGCAAAACGTCCTCCGCGTCCTCTTGGCTGTTCAAGAACTTAACGCAATGGTTGTAGACCCTGCTTTCGTACTTGTTGACAATGCGCTCAAAGGCCCTGAACGAACCGGCCTTGACCTGCGCGATAAACTCCAGGTCCTCGGCCTTGTTCTCTTCGGCCCCGGACGCGGCCTCGCCGTTAGCTGTATCTGTCGCCATTTTGGATGCCGCCGGACGTTAATAGGTTCTTAAATGAATTGAAAACCGGCATCATGCTAGCAATTTGCGGGCCAAGTGGCAAGGGGTAAGCATTTATAACAAATCGTCAGAGCCGCTTCAAAAAAATCCCGCTCGGCGGGGCGTTGTAGCGCCAGACGCGGTCTCCCCGCTGTTCTAAAACAGCGCCACGAGGAATCCGGGGTGACCGCCCTTGCGGGCTACAACACCCCGGACAGCAATTCGTTCCCCCCTGGGAGCGCGGGCATCTTGCCCGCAATCGGTATGTCGCGGATCAATACCGCGATATACCGAAAAAGAACTATGGCGCTATCGTTACCGGTGTTTTATTGGGCGCGGTTTTTCCTTCTGAACGCCGCCATCGAAACGGCATTCAGAAGATGCGGGCAAGATTGCCCGCGCTACCAAAAGAACCGTGGTCAGCGACCACGGGGAAGCGTTAAGAGGCGACCACGGGGAAGCGCCAATAGAGGTGGCCACGGGGAAGCGGGAAAAATATTGCGGGCAATTCGCTGTGGCCGAGCCACTCGCTGTGGCCGAGCCACCCCGCGCTCCGAGGGAATTTGAAAAATACGCTCTTGATTTTGTGCAGGATCGTTGTGATAGAATAATACAACCAAACGCGGTCTGCTTTGGTTCTGTCTTTTGTAGTTTCACAACTGGAGGCTTGCCAAAATGCCGGATGAGAAACCCCATGACAAGAATATGGAAGTTCTCACCAGGGCCATTGTAGAGGCCATAACCAAGTCCAGGGAAGTGCGCGAGGCTGTCCGCAAGCTTTCCGAGACGGACGAGGTATGCTCCAAGTCTTTCATGGTGCTCATGCTAAAGGTGGCAAACCTGGCGGACACTATGGGGCTGGACTTTCCGGACGTATGCGGCCATGACGCGGCCCCGCGCAAAACAAGGTCCAGGGCCGATGAAGGAACCGGGGAAAACGCTCCCAAGCCGGAGGCGGTGGAGGACGGCCGCGCCCTTTCCAAGCGGGAAAAGGAGTTCCGCGAATTCTTGGCCGAAAACTTCGACACCGAAGCATGGCTTAAGAAACTTGGCCTGAAGTTCTGATCCGGCCGTCCAGGCCGTTTTACCGAGATGAGGCCATGGCTTGCGATCATAATGTTCCTGGCGGTTTTCGCGCCATTTGAGCAAGGCTGCCACCCCCATATGGACCAGACGGACCTTCGCAACGCAAAACGCATGATGATCGAGGCGCACCTAAAGGGGCGCGGGATCACCAACGCCGATGTGCTGGCCGCCATGGAATCGGTCCCCAGGGAAAAATTCGTGGACAAGGCGTATATGAGCCAGGCATATGACGATAACCCTCTTCCGATTGGCTCCGGACAGACCATAAGCCAGCCGTATATCGTGGCGCTTATGACACAGGCGTTGACCATCAAAAAAACCGACAAGGTCCTTGAAATCGGCTCCGGTTCCGGATATCAGGCTGCTGTGCTCTCCGAACTGGCCGGGGAAGTTTATACAATCGAGATTCATGACACCCTGGCCACGGAGGCGGCCGAAAGGCTTAAGCGGCTCGGCTACTCAAACGTGGCTGTCAAATGCGCCGACGGTTATTCTGGATGGCCGGAACACGCCCCTTTCGACAAGATAATACTAACAGCCGCGCCAGGCCATGTGCCCGCCCCGCTCGAGGCCCAGCTTGCCGAGGGGGGGCGGATTATCCTGCCGGTCGGGGGAGGATTCATCCAGGATCTGGTGATAGGCGTGAAGAAGAGCGGCGTGGTGACATACAAGGATATAACCGCGGTGCGTTTCGTGCCGATGACAGGCGTCATTGAAAACGACTGACCGTTACACTACAATCAGACCCCGGGGAAACCTGTAATGACGGAGAATTGATGTCAAAGCGATATGTCTGCGTCCACGGCCATTTTTACCAGCCTCCGAGGGAAAATCCATGGCTTGAAATGATAGAAGTGCAGGATTCGGCCAGCCCCTACCACGACTGGAACGAGCGCATCAACCGGGAATGCTACGCGCCGAACACGGTCTCCCGCATCCTCAACGGAGGCGGGCGCCTCAAGGAAATCGTAAACAACTTCGAGAAAATAAGCTTCAACGTCGGCCCCACCCTTTTTGGCTGGCTTGAAAAGCGCGATCCGCTCACCTACGGCAGGATTATCGCGGCGGACAAGGCCAGCGCCCACAGGAGGGGGGGGCATGGCTCGGCGTTGGCCCAGGCATACAACCACATGATCATGCCGCTCGCCTCCGAGCACGACAAGAAAACGCAAATACTGTGGGGGATAGCCGATTTTGCCCACAGGTTTGACAGGCCGCCGGAGGGGATGTGGCTTCCGGAGACAGCGGTGGACAAAAGGACTCTCCAACTGATGAGCGAAGCAGGAGTCAAATTCACCATCCTGTGCCAGCGGCAGGCTGCGTCGGTGAAGGAAAGAGGGGAGAAAGAATGGAAGAATCCAGCGTCCGCCATCGACCCGTCCAGGGCGTATACCTGCCCGCTGGACGGCGAAGGATCGATATCAGTTTTCTTCTACGACGGCCCGATAAGCCAGGCTGTGGCCTTCGAAGGGATTTTAAGCAGCGCCGACAGGTTTGTCGAAAGGATCAGGGGGGGCTTTTCCGACCACCGGACCTGGCCCCAACTGGTGAATATCGCCACCGACGGCGAATCATACGGCCATCACCACAAGTTCGGCGACATGACACTGGCATACGCCCTTCATCACTTTGAACAGGCACACGACACCGTGCTGACAAATTACGGGGAGTTTTTGGACCTTTATCCGCCCGAAGCGGAAGTCCATATCCATGAAAATTCCGCATGGTCGTGCGCCCACGGGGTGGAGCGCTGGAAGAGCGACTGCGGCTGCAGGATCGGGGGGAATCCCGGCTGGAACCAGAAATGGAGGACCCCATTGCGGGAAGCGCTGGACAGCCTCAAGAAAAAGCTCGATGAGGTCTTCGAGATGGAGGGCAAAGCGGTCTTCACCGATCCGTGGGAAGCGCGCAACGGCTACATAAAGGTGATTCTGGACAGGCGCGAGGCGGACCGGTTCCTGGCCATGGCGTCCGGCCGCGAGCTTTCAAGGGAAGAAAAGATAAAGGCGTTGAAGCTTCTGGAAATGCAACGGCACGGGATGCTCATGTTCACGTCGTGCGGCTGGTTTTTCGACGACGTGTCCGGCATAGAGACGGTGCAGATATTAAAATACGCCTGCTGGGCGATGCAGCTTTGCGAAGAGGTGTCCGGTGTGCGCTGCGAGGATGAATTCCTGGAGACCCTGAGCCTGGCCAAAAGCAATGTGACCGTCCACGGCGACGCCGCCCAAATTTACCAACGGCATGTGCGGCCGGACAAGGCGACACTGGGCCGCGTGGTGGCCAACTATTCCATTTCAAAGGCCCTGGGCCAGGACACACAGCCAACCATGGGGGAGGCTTTCAGGATAACCGAGCATGGCCATGCGGGGGAGGAGCATGGGGACAACGCCCTGTTCTTGCAAAGAGCCCGGGCAGAATCGCTTATCACCCTGGAGGAGAGTTGGTTTCTTGTGGCCACGTTAAAGCTTGGCGGCACGGACATTTCCTGCTTCGTAAAGCCCGATGGGGAGGAACTGGCCTTTGGAACCGCCGTCACCAGGCTTTTCGCCGCGTGGAACCGCCGCCCCATCACGGAGGTCATAAGGATGCTCGACGAGATGTTCGGCCACGGCCAGACATACACCCTCAAGGACCTTTTCGTGGAACAGCGCCGCAAGACCGTCAGCGGCATCATGGCCGGGCAGGTAAGCCGTTTCGCCGACACATACAAGAGCCTGTTCTGGGAGAACAGGAGGCTTATGGACTATTTCATAGACATAGGCGTGCCAATCCCCATGGAACTTAAGCTCGTGGCGCAATACATATTGGAAAAAGAGACCCTGTCCATCGCGGCGGACATAGAAAGCCAGGACTCCCTGGACAAACTGGGCGACATCATGTGGGACATGCAGAAGTGGGGGATCGAAGTGGAGTTGATGGCGGTCAAAAAGGAGCTGGAGACCCGGCTGCTGGGCAGGTTGAAAGAGACTCTCGAAAAACGCGACCTGCGGGGGGTGGCCGCGATCACAAGGATACTCCTGGGCCTGACCTCCTCCGGCCTTTCCATTGATGTATGGAGCCTGCAGAACATTTTCGCGGAAATATACGCCGAAAGGTCAAGAAAGCCCGCCGATCCTTTCTATGGCAGCCGCGAACTCAAGAAGCTCGGAATCCTCCTGAGCTTCGCCCAGGAGGAGCCCCGCGGGGCCTGATCCGGCTACACGGTCTCGCGGGTGGCCAGCCTCTCTATCCGGCTCTTTGCGTCGAGGACCTTGCGGGCAAAATTCATCACCACAACCTCGCCGCTTTCCAGCCTTTCGTCCAGCCTGCCAGGGCCGATGTTGTACGCCTCCAGCGCAAGCCTTGTGCTCCCGTACCGCTCTGTCATTTTTTTCAGGTAGAACGAGCCGACCTTCAGGTTTGTCTCCACGTCGAAAAGCCTTGAGGCCACCAGCGGGTGTATCTCCATCTCGCCGGCCAGGTAACGGGCCACAAAAGGCCGCACCTGCATAAGCCCCATGGCGCCCTGGCTGGACACCGCCGTCAGGTGGAATCCGCTCTCGATTTCAATAAGGGCAAGCAACAGGAACGGATTATGCCCATAGTCCTCGCTTTGACGGATTATGGACAACGCCAACTGCATCTTTTCGCCGGAATTCAACTCGACGGCCTTGACGTTGAGGATATGCATGACCCCGGAAATTTCCTGGGCGGCCTCAAGCCTTTCAAGGGAAACATCGAACTCCCTTTCCTTAAGCATCGTGTCGTTTGCGCTGAATATGCCTCCAAGCGCAAACTGGACAGTGATGGCGATAAGGTACAGGGGAATAAAAATCCTTTTTATCAAGATTCTTTCCTTCGCTTTGTTTTAGTTTGGAATGAAATTTGTATGGTTGGCTGTTGTGTGGTTAGCCGTCGCCGTTTAGTGGCTGCACTTACTGCTTCATAGGGGTTTATATAACCCTTAATAGAGGCCAAAGTCAACCCTAAATAGCGGCATTAGAAGCAAGCATGAACAAAAACAATGTGATAGAATGACAATGGGTGGTGTTGGAACTTATTACGGCGCAAGAATCTGTCAAACTTTTGGCGGAGAACGCCCAGTCACCAGGATGACGCTGTCATGATCATCAAGTGCCCTCGTTGCGCATCGCGATATAAAATTGACGCCTCTTCGGTGAGCGAGGAGGGGCAGTTTGCAAAGTGCGCCAAGTGCGAGAACGTGTTTTTCATCCGCAAACGCCCTGATGAAGAGATAGCCCGCCTCAAGGAACGCAAGGAGGGGAAAAAAGCGCCACTGCCCACCCCCCAGGTTGAAGAGAAAAGACCTGCGGCCGTCACCGCGCCCCAAGAGCAGCCGGCTGAGATGATCGAGCCGGCGATGGAGGCGGAAAAGGTGTCCATGGAACCGATCCAGGCGCCGCCTGCGGAACGCATGGAGGAGGCCTCGATTACCGCCGATGAAACGCCGACCGAGCATTTCAATATTCCAACTAAGACCGAAGGACCAGCGCTGGAGAAGTCTTCTGGAGAAGAGATCGTTATACAGTCCGACGACATCGCGGCGCTGATCGCCGCCAACGCTCCGAAAGCGGAGCCAGTGAAAGAAGAACCGGCGGAGGTAAGCCAGGACGACATCGCGGCGTTGATCGCCGCCAACGCGCCCCAGCCGGAACCTGTGAAAGAAGAATCTGCGGGGGTAAGCCAGGACGATATCGCGGCGTTGATCGCCGCCAACGCGCCCCAGCCGGAACCTGTGAAAGAAGAACCTGCGGGGGTAAGCCAGGACGACATCGCGGCGCTGATCGCCGCCAACGCTCCGAAACCTGCGCCTGTGAAAGAAGAACCTGCGGGGGTAAGCCAGGACGACATCGCGGCGCTGATCGCCGCCAACGCTCCGAAAGCGGAGCCTGTGAAAGAAGAACCGGCGGAGGTAAGCCAAGACGACATCGCGGCTTTGATCGCCGCCAACGCTCCGAAACCTGCGCCTGTGAAAGAAGAACCTGCGGGGGTAAGCCAGGACGACATCGCGGCTTTGATCGCCGCCAACGCTCCCAAACCCGCGCCTGTGAAAGAAGAACTTGCGGAGGTAAGCCAGGACGACATCGCGGCTTTAATCGCCGCCAACGCTCCCAAACCCGCGCCTGTGAAAGAAGAACCTGCGGAGGTAAGCCAGGACGATATCGCGGCTTTGATCGCCGCCAACGCTCCGAAACCTGCGCCTGTGAAAGAGGAACCGGAGGGGGTACGCCAGGACGACATCGCGGCTTTAATCGCCGCCAACGCTCCGAAATCCGCGCCTGTGAAAGAAGAACCGGCGGCGATTGTGGAATCCGCTGGCGGGCAGGATGACATAGATTCTCTTCTTGCCGCATATTCGCCAAAGGACTCCGGCGCTAAACAGGCCGCTTCGGCCGCCCCGGCTGGCCAGCAAGATGAGATAGACGCGCTTCTGGCCTCCGTCATGCCCGGCGGGGCCGGGAGCCCGAAACCCAAAGCGGCTCCCGGGAAAAAGGAAGGCGAAATTATTTCACAATCCGATCTTGACGCTCTTTTAATGCAGCCGGCCCCCGCCGCCGCGCCGGTCGCTCAGGCGGAGGCCCAGGAAAAGGAGCCGGAAACATATATATCGCAGGACGACATCGACACCATCCTTGGCGGCGAAACGATGGTGGAGGAAAAGGCCGCCACGGCCGTGGCCCCGGCTGAAAAGGAAAGCGATGAAGAAGGATTCCTCACGCAGGACACGCTTGACGCGCTTTTGATGGAGGCGGGAAGCGGCGATGTCGAAAAAGCGGCTGAAACACTGGCCCCGGCGCTGGCAGAATCTCCGGACCTGGAGCTTGACAGGATATTGTCCGGAGGCGGGGAGACCGGACTGGAATCGCTGTTCGAGGAGACCGGCGGCGCGATGGCCGCGGCCGAACCCGCAGCCGCGCCTCAAAAGGCCGCCCAACCGGCCCCGGAAGTCTCCATGCCTGCGCCGTCATTCGATAAAACGATGGTGATCCCCCCTCCCGCCATGATCGAGGAAGAGGAGGAGCTTCCGCTGGACAGGCGGATACAGATGGAACACGAGGACGAACACCGCGCAAAATTCCAGCTTCGCATGCCGGCGTTCGTGACGGCTGTAATCGGCAAGATCATGCCGTTGCTCAGGAAAATACATATCCCGGCGATAAAGCTTCCGTTCAAGCTCCCCTTCAGGATTCCGCTGATAGGCGCGCTGCCTCCCAGGGCCGTCGGCATACTGGCCGGAGCTGTGGCGGCGGTTGTGATCGGGACTGGAGTTGGCGGTTACCTGTTCCTGTCCGGCGGCAAGGCAAAGCCTGTGGAGCAGGCCGCGGTGGAAACGGGCAAGGCCCCTGGCGCCGGGCCGGCAAAGGAAGCAAAACCGGAGGATGTGAAGCAGGCCGTGGCCGTCAAGCCTTCAGGCCCCACAGTGAAGCTTGGTGTGTACCTGCCCGTGGACTTCGACGCGGAGGCCACAAGGATCATGAACATGGACGTGGAGCTGATATTCGACTCTGACATCATGGCCGGCGCCGTGCGCGACAGGATGTTCTTCACCGAAGTGACCGTTGAAAAGCAGATAGACTCGTTCTTCCGCGACAAGTTCTATGAGGAAACCGTGTTTGCCCAGGATAAGCTTGAAGAGTACCTTGTCCAGAACCTGAAGGCTGTGGAGCAGTTCGCCGGGCTAAAGGACGTGAAGCTCAGGAATTTCGCGGTGGAATAGCCCCGCCGGGGCGCCTGACTACCGGCCGTTATCTGGCTTCCTTGTCCGGCTGGTGGACTCCAAACGTGTTCCCCTCGGTGTCCAGAAAATAGCCCTGCCACGCCATAGCCGGGATGGCAAACTTCGGCATGGCCACCAATCCTCCAGCCTGTTCGATTTTTCCGGCTGTCGCGTCGAAATTATCCACCACCACAGTGCACACAAAGGCGTTCGCCCCCTGCGCGCTTTTGGGCGCGGCGCATGGACGCTGGAGCAGGCCGCCGTTGATGCCAGGCTCCTTGCTATCTTTCGGGGCGGTCATCACCGCCCAATATGGCGGCTCTTCCATCAGTTTGGGAAATTCCCAGCCGAACACGCCTGAATAGAACTTGATGGCCCGTTCTATGTTCTCCGCCTGTATCTCAAAATGCATCACCCTGTTCATGCTTTGAGCCCTTCCACATATTTCCTGAAATTATCGAGGATGGCCTGCCAGCCCGCCCTTTGCATTTCCACCGGATTCTCCGTCTCCGCCTCGAATGTCTCCGTCACCTCGGTCAAGCCGCCTTTCTCGCTGAAAGTAACGCTCACCTTTCTGCCGCCGGCGATGGTGTATTCGATGGAATTGAAAGGTTCCACCGCCGTATATACCCCTTCAAAGTCGAAGCCGGCGCTTCCGTCCTTCGCCGCCATCGTGATGCTGAATTTGCCCCGCCGCCGGAGGTCGTTCACCGCGTTTGGCGCATGCCAGCCGTCCGAGGCGTGATACCAGTTCTTTATATGCCCGGCTTGCGTCCAAAGTCTCCAGACTTTCTCGATGTCAGCCCGGACGGTGGCCTGGACTGTTATGGCCTCCATATGCGCTCCCGCTAATTGTGTGTCACCGGGAAAACCGGCCTTGGAAAACAGGGACGCGCATCGCAGCCAACGGTCCTCTCCGCCAATGAAATGGGAAGCGGGAGCGCGTTGATCCTGCGGCCTTAAATCACCGCTTCCCGATAAGCGACAAAAACTCCTGCCTTGTCCTCGGATCGTTCTTAAAGCTGCCAAGCATGGCGGAGGTCACCGTCACGGAATTCTGTTTTTCAACCCCCCGCATCGCCATGCAAAGATGGAGCGCCTCGATGACCACTCCCACCCCCTTCGGACGGAGGTTTTTGTCCAGCGCGGTGGCGATCTGGTTTGTGAGCCGTTCCTGCACCTGGAGCCTGCGGGAGAACGCCTCCACCACCCTGGGAATCTTCGACAGCCCTATTATCTTGCCGTCCGGGATGTACGCAACGTGGGCCTTGCCGTAAAAGGGAAGCATGTGGTGTTCGCAAAGCGAGAACATGTCAATGTCCTTCACGATCACCATCTCGTCGCAGTCTTCGGTGAAAATGGCCCCTTTCATTATATTGTCCACGTCCATCCTGTATCCGGACGTAAGGTGGTGGAGCGATTTTTCCACCCTTTCCGGGGTCTTTATAAGACCCTCGCGGAATGGGTCTTCCCCGAGTTGGGCCAGCATTTTGCGGATTATTTCCTGCATCGGAACTCCTTGGTCAATTAATGGCGGACAACAAACTCTTCAAGGACGAGTGGCGGCTGGTTTGATTCGCGGCCCTGCGCACAGGCAGGCGGCGCGGCGCGGCCGCCGGAACAGACTCCGGCGTTGTCCCGCGTCTTAGGCCTGCTGCCCGTTCACCGCCAGCTTGAACCGCTTGCCGGCCTTGAACCTCACCACTGTGCGGGCGGTTATCTCAGCCTCCTCGCCGGTCTTGGGATTGCGCCCGACGCGCGGATTCTTGCTGCGCGTCTGGAAAGAGCCGAACCTGCGCAGGATGACTGTCTCGTTCTTGGACAGGGATTCCTTTACCAGGTTTATGATGGTTTCCACCGCCACGTCCGCGTCCTGTTTTGAAAGACCCGTCCGCTCCGCCACCATGTTAATGATGTCTATCTTGGTCATGACCGGCCACCTTTTCCCTTAACGTTGGTTCACTAAGAACGGCCCACCTCGCCGCTTTTCACGTATCGTATTATAAATCAGATTCATATGGAATTTAAAAGTGTTATTTTTTATTTTCAACGGAATTTCACCGCCCCGGCCACACATTCCTCCACAAGCTTTGAAAACCATGCGCCGATCCTGCACACGTCCCCTTTTCTTTCACCCACCGAAACGGCGAATATCATGTCCCCGTCGTATGGCGTGTGCGATGGATTCACGGCTCTTGCGATGCCGTCGTGGGCCATCACGGCCGTCCGCTGCAATTCGGCCTTGGTCAGCGCCGCGTCGGTGAACACCACTCCAATCACAGTGTTGCCAAAATCGGGAGACGGAGCCGAAGAGCCAAGGTACGGGATGAATCCGCCCTTCTCATCACGCGGCCCGGCGATTATCTTCCCGCTTTGCGGATCGGTCACCGCTCCATAACAGTTGACCACCATCACCGCCCCCGCCGTGACGCCGTCTTCCATCGTCACCATCCGGCAAGCCAGCCCGCCGGGCGATCTTTTGTCCAGCCCCATATACTTGCCCACGGTGGCGCCGGTCCCCGCGCCGATCCGTCCGTCCCGGAAGTCCTGCCTTTCAGAGGCCACGCACGCGGCGTATCCCTCGTCCGGGCCGGGCCGTTTTCCTCCAGATCCTTCCACAAGGTCGAATATCACCGCCGCCGGGACTATCGGCACCTTTATCCCGCCGGCGCTAAACCCCCTCCCCTTTTCCTCCAGATACCGCCTTGCGCCAGCCGCCGCAGCCAGCCCGAAGGCCGAGCCGCCGGTGAGAACTATCGCGTCCACCCCCGCCACAAGGCGCGATGGCTCCAGCAGGTCCGTCTCCTGCGAACCGGGGGCGCCTCCCGCCACATGCACGGAGGCTGGTGAGCTTTTTTCGAAGACCACCGCCGTGCAGCCTGTGGCGCAGGTTTCGCTGGACCAGTGCCCGATCCGGACGCCGGGCATTCCCGAAAAGGGCCGGCATAGAGTATTATTTGGCATGCGCCGCGCCTATAGCATCTCCAGGATGAAAAGGGCCACGTCGTCGTCTAGCCCCTTGCCTGCGGCGAAATTCAGGCTCTTGTCCAGAAGGCCGCTGACCATTTCCTCCCCCTTGCTGTCAAAGGACTCCTCAATGGCCGCCTGCAGGCTTGTCACCCCGTACTGTTTCCCGTCGTTGTCGTGCACCTCAATAAGCCCGTCGGAATAGGCCACGATCCTGTCGCCATGCTCCAACGTTATTTCCTCCTCGTCCATCTGTATGTCGTCGAACATCCCGACAATGTCCCCCGAGGCTTTCAGGGGAGTGACGGAGCGGTCCTTCTTGCGCAGCAGGAACGGATGGGGATGCCCTCCCCGCACAAAGCGCAGCTTCCCGGAGTTGACGTCCAGCAATCCCAGAAACAGGGTGACAAAACGCTCCTCCGGGATCATCCTGACAAGGCTTAAGTTGAGCCGTTCGGCGATCTGCCTGGGAGTGGCGTCGCCAGCGACCTGCGAGGTGAGGATCGCCTTGACCATGGACACTATCAGCGCCGCCGAGGGGCCATGGCCCGACACGTCCGCTATCACCACACCGGCCTTGCCCCCGCCGTAATCTATTATGTCGTAATAATCGCCCCCCAGCGACTGGGCCGCCTGGTAGCGAGCGTCAAACCTTATCTTGTCCATGTATGGGACCACCGTGGGCAGCAGCGAGGCCTGGACGATCTGGGCCATTTTAAGCTCCTCGGTCATCAAAGCCTTGGCGTGGGCCACCTCGTCGTACAGGTCCTTCATGTGCAGCATGGAGTTGACGCGGGCCACAAGCTCGGTCTCATGGAACGGCTTGGTGACATATTCGTTGGCCCCCGCAGCAAGCCCTTCCACCACGTCGCTGACATCGTTTTTCTTGGCGGTGAGAAGGATTATCGGAATATGTTTGGTGTCCTCTCCGGCCCGCAG
Source organism: Nitrospinota bacterium (assembly GCA_016235255.1). Lineage (NCBI taxonomy): Bacteria > Pseudomonadati > Nitrospinota > Nitrospinota bacterium. Next base: position 24,803 of record JACRLM010000102.1, read on the forward strand.
GCGGGAGGCCACCTCCAGCCCGCTCATCATCGGCATCATCACGTCCAGCAGCACCAGGTCCACTCCGCCGCCGTCGGCGATCTTGAGCGCGTCCATGCCGTTGTACGCCGGAAGCACCTTGTGCCCCAGCTTTTCAAGTATCAGCTTGAGAAGGAAAACGTTGTCCTCGATGTCGTCAACCACAAGAATATTGGCCATAACTTCCCCTTGGTTTAAGACCCAATCCCCCTCGGCGGGAGTTTCTGATTATATGTTCGTATCCACCCGCGTAAAATCATTATTTTTTTGACCGGTTCCCGGCCAGCTGATACCGGCGCACGGCTTTGTTGTGATCGTCGAGGTTTTTGGAAAAATAATGTTCGCCATTGTTCATGGAGACAAAATACAGGTAGTCCGTGCGTTCCGGGCGCAAAGCCGCCTCCAGCGCCGCAAGACCAGGGCTTGCTATGGGCCCCGGAGGAAGGCCCCGGTATTTATAGGTGTTGTACGGCGAGTCGAAAGTCATGTCCTTCTTGCGTATGTCGCCTCCAAAGTCCGGCAGGGCGTATATCACCGTCGGGTCGGACTGGAGCGGCATTTTCATCGCCAGCCTGTTGTGGAACACTCCGGCGATTAGCTTTCTTTCCTTGCCCGCCCCTGTCTCCTTTTCCACGATGGACGCCATGGTGACGATTTCATGCAGCTTTTCCGGATCTCCCGCGATGTCCGCGGGAAGGGCTTCTTTGACCTTCGTGAAAAAGCGCCTGATCATCACCTGCGCCACGTCCGTGGCGGGGGTGTCCCTGGAAAAGCCGTATGTGTCGGGAAAAAGATAGCCCTCCGCGGTGTGGGAGGGGATGTTGAATTTTTTCAGCGTCTCCATGTCCGCGCAGGCCTTGCGGAACTGCGCCGCCGTGGTGATTTCCATCTTTTCCAGGCTCTCGCCGATCTGCCGGATGGAAAGCCCCTCGGGAACGGTCACCTGCCGCAGATAGCATTTGCCTTCCAGCAGTGTTCTGACCACGTCGCGTATCGAACCATCCCGCCTGAAAAGGTATTCGCCCGCCCGCAGGCGTGATCCGGCGCGGGAAAGCCTGGCCTCAACGTCGAACAGAAAAGCGTTTGATATCACCCCGGCCTGTTTGAGCCTGTCGGTGACGGTCTTTAAACTGTCCCCCTTTTTTATTTCCACCACAACCTCGCCCGCGCCGGCCTGTGGGGCAGTCACCGCGCCGTTGTAGAAAAAGGCGGCCATAAAGACTAATAACCCCGCCGTGAAAGCGGCCTGGACTGTTTTTGCGCCCATCATCTTTCAGCCGCGCTTTGACGCCTGCGCCGCCAGCCAGCCGGAGAGTATGAGCTGGGCGGCCATCTGGTCCACCACGTTCTTCCTTTTCTTTCTGGAAACGTCCGCCGAAATAAGCGTTTTTTCCGCCTGCATGGTGGTCAGCCTCTCGTCCCAAAGGCTCACTTGCGCGGGCACGTCCTTCTTGAGTTTTTCGGCGAAGCGTTCGCTTTTAAGCGCCCGTTCGCCCCGGGTCCCGTCCATGTTTATCGGGTGGCCGACGATAATATGCTCAACCTGGTATTCTTCCATCAACCTTCGAACATTCTTAAGGTCGTCCTTGTATCCGGCCCTCTCCCATACTCCGGCGGGCTGGGCGGTGATTTTAAGTTCGTCGCTGATCGCCGCTCCGGTGCGAACGTCCCCCAGATCCAAGGCCAGTATGCGCGCCATATCCGTCATTCTTAAAAAGGAAACATTATGCCACGAGCGGCCATTATGAAGCGTCTCCTTTTTCCCCACGGGGCATGATTGACATGTAACATGCGTGCCAGTAGAATGAAGCCCGGTTGGGTCAATCTTCACATTCATTTAAAATTCATATGGAATCCAAAGGGATCACCGCAAAAAGCGTAGAAGAACTGCGCCTTGGGTTGGACTCGGCCATTTCGGCCGGATTTTCGCCGACGCTCGTCATAGCGTTCGCGTCCACATCGCATGATATCGGCCAGATATCCGAAGTGTGCGATCAAAAGGGGGTGGACCTGTTCTGCTGCTCCACCGCAGGCGAGATCTGCGGGGACAACGGCGCCGCCGGGATATTCGAAGAGTCCATATCGCTCCTCCTGTTGAACGTGGACAAGGGGCTGTACCGCATCTCGATGTTTGGCGTGGAAAATGGGAAATACACTGAAGCGGCGGCGGCCGGAGCCCAGTGGGCCGCGTCCTGCTTCGCAAAACCCGCGTTGATTGCGGCGCAGGGAGGCTTTGGCGGCAACGGGGACGACATTGTGAAGGGGATTTTCTCGCGGTTGGACAGGAGCGCCCCTGTGTTCGGCGGCCTTGCGGGGGACGACCTGAAAATGAGCCGCACCCAGGTGGGAACAAACGGGAAAGTGTCGGATTCGGGCCTGCTGTTCCTTGTTTTCGACAATGAGAAGATAGAAGTGAGCGGAGTGGCCTCCAGCGGATGGCTGGAGGTGGGGGTGTTCAAGACCGTCACATCCTCCTCCGGCAACGTGATCCACACAATAGACGGCGAGCCGGCCTTGGAAGTTTACAGGGATTATCTGGGGGACGAGGTTGTGGAGGGCGCCATCGTGGGGGTGACGTGGCCCATTTACGTGTGGCGGGAAGACGGCGGGAAGGTTTTGCGGGAAAGCATGTACTTTGACCACGAGAACGGGTCAATATCCTACAGCGGCAACATCCCGCAAGGATCGAAGATCAAGTTCGCCGCCAATCCCGGGGACGGGGCCATCAAAAGCGCGCTGGCGGACATTGCCGAGTTCAAGCAGGAGCAACCTGACACGGAGGCGATCATACTGTTTTCCTGCAAGGCGCGGCATGTGGCCCTGGGGCCGATGATCCGGGACGAGGTGGTGCGCATTTACCAGCTTTGGAACGCACCCATGGCCGGTTTCTTCACTTATGGAGAGATCGGGGCCAAGTCCGGGTCCGGCTGCGATTTCCACAACCTTACCTGTGTGGTGGTATCCCTTAAAGAAAAGGCGCGATGAGCGGCGATGAATTCGGCCGCTTAAGGGAAGAGATACTTTTCCTTTACGGCCCGGACGGCTCCGCAAGGCTTCTTGCCATCGTGGAAGCCCTGGAAAAAGAGGACGCGCGGACCAGGCGCCAGATGGACTGGAACCTGCGGGACAAGCGGGTACTCACAAGGCTTCTCACCAAAATATCCGACGACCTTACAAACCAGCTTGCCAAGACCGAGACCCTGTTGAGCGTAATCAGGGAAAGCGAACACAAGCATAGAAGCATCGTCAATACCACGGTGGAAGGTTATCTTTTCTTTGGCGGCGGGTGGGAAATATTAGAGGTCAATGACACACTCTGTTCGATGGCCGGCTATTCCAGGGAAGAAATCACCGGAAAATTACCTTATGACCTGATAGCCCCGGCAAGCGTTGAATATTTCAAGGACCAGATCGAGGCCATACAGGCCGTGTCCAGCCTGAAGTTTGAGGCCACGCTAGTGGCGCGGGACGGCAGGCCCATACCGGCCATATTCAGCATGAATCTTGCGCGAGGATCGGAAGGAGAGGTGGAAGGAGCCTTTGCGTTCGTGACCGACATTTCCCACCTCAAGCAGACCGAACAGGCGCTCAAAAAAGCCAAGGAAAAGGCGGAAGAAGCGACAAAGACCAAGGACCGGTTCGTGTCGCTGGTCTCCCATGACCTGCGCTCGCCGCTTGCCGGCATAATCGGCATGTGCAACCTGCTGACGGACGGCCAATGCCAGTTGGCCGACTCGCAGAAACACGAGCTTTTGTCCCGGGTCGGCGGGGTGGCCCGAGGGCTTGTGAACATGATAGACCAACTGCTGGACATCGGCAGGCTCAAGTCCGGGGGCATCAAGCTTGTTAAAAAGCCGCTCAATCCTCGAACGCTGGCCGCGGAGTGTATTGAATCGAATTCCTTCACCGCCCATAGCAAGGGCGTGACGCTTAAAAACGATCTGCCGGAGAACATGGAAGTCACCGCCGACAAGGCGCTTTTGGGGGAAGTGCTGCAAAACCTGGTTTCAAACGCCGTCAAGTTCTGCAATAAAGGTGACGGTGTTCGTGTTTACGCGCCGGAAGGGACGGAAAACGTGATCGCCGTGGGTGACACCGGGGCCGGAATCCCTGAAAAATTATTGCCGGACCTGTTCCGGCATGAGGTGAAGACCTCTTTGACCGGCACCGCCGGAGAGAAAGGGACCGGCCTGGGCCTCCCTTTCTGCCACGACATCGTCACGGCGCACGGCGGGGAGATATGGGCCGAATCGAAGGCAGGCGAAGGATCTGTGTTCTTCGTGAAACTGCCCAGGAGCAGGGCCATGGTGCTGATAGCCGACGACCAGGAGATCCAGCGCTTCACTATCAGAAAGCTTATAGAGAAATTCTCGGACGCTCGGATTGTGGAGGCCGTAAACGGCAAGGATGCGCTGGACGCGGCCAAGGCCGAGGTCCCGGCGCTGATCATCACAGACATGAGCATGCCGGTGATGGGGGGGATCGAACTGCTGGCCAGTTTGAAATCGGACCCGGACATGGAGCATGTTCCCGTCATCATAATGACTGCGGGCAATTCCAGCCCTCACGGGGAAGAATTGATGGACGTGCGTACCAGGGTGCTTAAAATGGGGGCAAGCGATTTTATTTCAATACCGGTGATCGCCGAGGAGTTCATCCCGAGGGTGAAAAGGTATATCTGACCGGCGCGGCGGCTTTTACCTCCCCGTCACTTCCGCTATCGTCTCATAAAGAATGTCCGCCATCCGCTCAAGCTGCGCTTCGGTGGCGATCGGGGCCGGGAATAAAGGAATCACGTTCCCAAGGGGCCGCACCAGCAGGCCGCGCCTTTTGGCCTCCGCGCAGACCTTTACGCCCACCATTTCTTCCCATGGGTATTGTTCTTTCGTTTGTTTGCCGCGCACAAGCTCTATCCCGGCGATGAGCCCCCGGCGGCGGATGTCCCCCACGTGTGGCAAATTGCGGAACCTTGCCAGCTTTTCGCCCAGAAAATCCCCTTTCGCCGCGGCCTGGCCGGGGATGTCCCGCTCTTGTATCAGTTGAATATTGGTCAGCGCCGCCGCGCATCCCAACTGGTTGGCGGTGTATGTGTGGCCGTGGAAAAATGTTTTCTGTTCGGAATATCCCCCCAGGAACGCGTCGAACACTTTTGAGCTTGCCATGGTGGCGGCGAATGGCAATAGCCCTCCCGAAATGGACTTGGACATGCACATGATGTCCGCCGCCACCTTCTCGTGGTCGCAGGCGAACATCCGCCCCGTCCGGCCGAACCCGACGGCAACCTCGTCGGCGATGAACAAAACGTTGTGACGGCGCGCCGCTCCGGCCACCCGCGCAAGATACCCTTCCGGCATGGTGATTATCCCCGCCGGGCACATCACCAGCGGCTCCATTATCATCGCCGCGTAATTTTGCGCCCCATCTGCCAGTTTGCGCTCCACCTCTCCGGCGCAGCGCAGCCCGCAGGTTTCGCGCTTTTCCCCCAGCGGACAGCGGTAGCAGTATGGCGCCGGGGCGAAGTCCACCTCCATCAAAAGCTCGCGGAACGTGGAGTGATACTGGTCTATCCCCCCAACGGCCATGGCCCCCACCGTGTCGCCATGATAGGCCGAGCCGAGCGCCAGGAATTTGTTTCGTCCGCCGGATGGCTCCACATGTTTCCAGTACTGGTAGCTCATCTTGACCGCCACTTCCACCGCAGTGGAGCCGTTGTCCGAATAGAACACCCGGTCGAGCCCTTCGGGGGTGATCTCCGCCAGCTTTTCCGCCAGATCCACCGCAGGAACGTTGGATAGCCCCAGAAAAGTGGAATGGGCTATCCTGCCGAGCTGTTTTACGACTGCGCGTTTGATTTGCGGTTCGCCGTGGCCGTGGACGTTGCACCAGTAACTTGAAAAACCGTCCAGGTACTCGTTACCCTCGATGTCCCGCAATATCAGTCCATCGCCGGATTCAATGACCGTCACCGGCCCTCGTAACCATCCTTTCATCTGTGTGAAAGGATGCCATGCATGTTTTTTGTCCCGATCTTCGTAAGATTTCTGCCTTTGCGCGCCCGGCATGGAAAGCGCGTCAAGGATCGGTTTTACGTCTATGGCCCGGCGTACATGCTCCGCCAGTTTTGCCGCGTCTGTAATGTCTTCGGAGAATGGAACTATTCCCAGCGGCTGGATTCCTGTCTGATTGCGGAAAAGGTCGAAGTCCGGCTCCGGATACGGTTCGTTTTTGTATTGGTTGAACACCACTCCGATAACATCCAGCCCCATCGCCTCGGCGGCGTTTATGGTCAGCAGCGTGTGGTTGATGGACCCCAGGAAAGGGTGTGAAACGATAATCACCGGAAGCCCCATCATCCGCGCCAGATCGCCGGAGAAAATCTTTTCAGTCACAGGCGCCAATATCCCCCCGGCGCCTTCGACGGCAATTGCGTCGTTGGCCGCCGACAGTTTTGCATATGCGGCAAGAATCACTTGAGGATCAATGGAGACGCCCTCTGCTTTGGCCGCGTGGTAAGGGGAAAGCGGTTTTGAAAAGCAGTAAGGATTAACAAGCTCCGCGCCGCTTCCCGAACCGGACATTTTCGCCAAGAACGCCGCGTCTCCGGCAAGTTCGCCAGAGACGGATTCCACCCCGGTCTGGACCGGTTTCATCACGCCGGTCTTAAAACCTGCTTCTTTGATGATGGCGGCCAAAGCCCCTGCGATGACGGTCTTGCCCACATCCGTGTCCACCCCGGTGATGAATATGCCCCGGGCCTTCTTCCCCCCTTGCGCCGTCATTGCTTGACTGCGCTTAAGCGGACAACATGGTATGTCAGCCGTATCCCCCCGTCCGCGCCGAACATTGCGGCGTATTCCTCCGCGAAGCTGGCCATCACCCCCCGCCGCCCGAGGCCGAGCGCGGAAAGGCCGATGTTGTTCTGCACCCCCTGCATTTTCAACTGGAGCATCATCTCCCGCACGCTCCGGTATTCGAGAGTGTGAATGGACGACGTGGTCTCCAACGGCAAAAGCCCGGCGTCCCGCGCGGCCTTTGCGACATCGGCCTGGCGGGGGAATGGATGGAAAATCCCGGCGCTTCCCTTTTTCCCCGCATTTGCCAGGGCGGAAAGAGCCGCATCCCTTATTTCGGCGAAGGTGTTCTCACCCAGATATACGATTTCCGCCCGGCCTTTGTTTTTCAGCGCCGACTGTATGCCGGAAAACGCGCTTTTCAGGTCCGGCAGCCATTGGAACACCATGTTCGAGACTGCGATGTCACATGAACCTGCCTTCACCGGCAGCGCCTCCGCATCCCCCTGGACTATGGAGACGCATCTGTATTTTGAAAGTTTTTCACGGGCGGCCAGCGTCATTGCACTGGAAATGTCCACGGCGACGATGCGGCCAAAATTCCCCGATTCGGCGAGTTTTTCAGAAAGGGCGCCGGGGCCGCACCCGATGTCCAGCGCCATGCCCCCTTTGGGGCAAAGCGCCAATGCCCAGCGGGCCAGGTTTGCGGCGGTCTGGTTCTGTAAAACGGCCGCTGTGGCGTATTCTTTCGCCCCATGGTCAAAACCGGAGCGGACCCTTGATTTAATTATGGGAGCCACTGGACAACATCACTCCAAAGAACCGGCAAAATCGAGTATGGCGCGGGCCGTTTCATCGGTCCTGGTCAGATGTGGGGCATGGCCGGCGCCTTCCAGCCTGATTTCAGTTATGTTGTCAAACACGGATCGCCACCGCAACTGACCGCCGCCGGGCGTGATTTTATCAGCCGAGCCGTAAATTATCAACACAGGCGGGTGACCGGGGGGACGGGGGGACGATGTGAAGTCAGTACCGGCCAGGTCCTTTAATGTTTCAAGCAACGCATCCTTGTCCGGCGGAAAATCCGGGCCTGTCAAAAGGTCTTCAATTTCCTCCTTTCGCGCAGGATCAATTATTTCGCCGGACTCGAAAAACCGGCCGATAAAATCCCGCAGCCCGGCGGCTGGGTCGCTTTTGATCATCCGTTCCATCTTTTTCACGGCGGCGGGATGCTGGCCTATACCAAGGTTTCTTTCATGGACCACAAAGGCGGGTGTGGCCGAAAGCAGGATGAGGGACCGCGGCTTTGGTTCAATTGCGTCCAGGACGTATTTCGCGGCCACAGTCCCTCCCATCGACCAACCGAGCAAATGAAAGTCCTTTGCGCCGGATTCGCGCATTGTGTCCGAGGTCATTTTGACGAAACGTTCCAAAGTGTACGGCCCACGTAAATATTTTGCGGAGCCGTGGCCTGGGAAATCGGCCGTGATCACGCGCAGCCGGTCTTTTATAATACCGGCCAGCGGCGAGAATGCGCGCCCGGTCTGTCCCCAGCCGTGGAGCATTAAAAGCGCCGGGCCCGAGCCTGACTGTGAAACAGGAAAAACGTCCAATTTTATAAATCCGGTTAAAGAAAATACGGGTTACAATCGAAAACAATATTAAGGCCGATTGGATTATGAAGGTAGATTTTTTCCGCCACAACATCACCACGCAGGACAGGAAAGCCCTGGACAGGACCCTGCGGGGGCTTTTCATCTCCACAGGTTCGGAGGTGAGATTGTTCGAGGAAAAGTTCGCGGAATACCTTCATCTCCCCCATTGCGTGGGGGTCACCAGCGCCACCGCCGCGCTGCACCTTGCGCTGGAGGCGCTCGGCGTGGGAAAGGGGGACGAAGTGATCACCACCCCCATGTCCTTTATCGCCACGGCAAACGCCATTATGCACGCGGGGGCAAAGCCCGTTTTTGTGGATGTGGAGGCGGACACGGGGAACATGGCCGCCGCCAATATCGAAAAGGCCATCACAAAAAAGACCAGGGCCATCCTTCCCGTCCACCTTTACGGCCAGATGTGCGACATGAAGGCGATCAGCCGCATCGCCCGCGCCCGCAAGCTTGTTGTGGTGGAGGACGCTGCCCACGCCGTGGAGGCCAGGCGCGACGGGGCCGCCCCGGGCCAACTGGGGGACGCGGCGGCATTTTCGTTCTACGCCACGAAAAACATCACAAGCGGCGAGGGGGGCGCGGTGACCGTGAAGACCCAAAAGCTTCGGGACATCCTTCGCAAGACCCGCACCCACGGCATGAGCCGCGACGCGGCGGAACGCTACGGCAGGAAATTCGCCCATTACGACATGGACATCTATGGATGGAAATACAACATGTCCAACATCCAGGCGGCGCTGCTTTTAAACCAGATGGACAGGATCGAGGCCAACCTGGAAAAACGCCAGCGTGTATGGGCGCTTTATTTGAAAGAGCTTGCTGGGTGGGATGGACTGGGATTCCCGGCGATCCGGGATGGCGCCCGCTCGGCGATGCATCTATTTACCGTGTGGGTCCCGCCGCAAAATCGGGACACTGTTCTGCGCCGGATGGAGGACAACGGGATCGGCGTTTCCGCCCACTTCCTGCCGATCCACCTTATGCGCTTTTACCGCGAGACTTTTGGATTCAAACAAGGGATGTTTCCCAACGCCGAGGCCATCGGCGCCAAAGTTGTCACCCTTCCGTTCTATCCGGGGCTGAAACCGGCACAGGTCCGGTATGTGGCCGCCACGCTGAAGAATATACTGGCCACCCTTTGATTGTCCCGCCCGGGCTTACAAAAAACCTCTAAAGTAAAAAGCCCCGCCTCGCCGATAAGCAATCATGTTTAACGGATAAATTAAGGATTTTCAGCCATGGGAACCGGATCATTCGGCGCCGGAGGGATCGGCGGACACTCCAATGTCATGCAAGTCAAATCGCTGAGGGGGTTTGCCAACGCAGCCATGAAGGCAAGCGAGGCTTTCGCGTCCAGCGCAAGGAGAATCAGCTCAGGCGCGTCTGGCAGCTCCCGGATAAGCGTGATGGCCTAGCCTTTCATCGTGATTTCACTGTTGGGCGGTGAAAGTAAAACCGTCCGCCTCGGTTTTTAGGGGGCAGGGGGAATCAAGACGGACGGCGAGGAGGAACAACCTGATCCGAGTCAGTGGACAAAGCCCTGCATGTACATAGTGATGACCGCCAGGGCCGCCATCACTAAAATCATTTCTTTGACTTCTGGCATTTGAAAATCCACCAACTCAAATCCTGCAAATAATAAAAGCATAAGCCGTGCCATTTTTTAGCTCGTTGAAATACATGGATTAGCCGCAATCAGCCATATCGCTTATAAAGAAAACCATCCCGTTTCAGGACACTCGCGCCGTACGATTTCAGGACATATGAACGCTCCCCTCTTGCCCTATCCCGCATGTTCTAAGAGAATGGTCAATGTGGTCTGGATGAACAATGTTGCGGAGGAGCATGGAGCAGTACCTGATACCGGCCATCCTCATCGGGGGGATAGTGGTGGCGGCGATGATAACCCGGTGGGCCAACTGGTTCGCCTGGGGGGAGAACAGGATGAAAAAAGAGACGCTTAAAAAGCGCATGGAGGAACGCGCCGCCACGCGCGAGAAGCGCGAAAAGGAAAAAGATGAAGTTTGATATCGCCAAAACAGCGTCCCTGCTGGGAATGGAGACGGTCGTAGAATCCCTATTGGCCCGGACGGACACGCAGGGGGGCAGGGAGCTTGTGATGGCCGTCCGCCCCGCGCACGACGCCGGGGAAGCCGAACGCCTGCTAGACCAGACCGGCGCCATGCTAAACCTCATCACGGGCCGGCGCGATTTTGACATCGAGCCTGTTGGGGACATTCCGGGCCTATTGGGCAAGGCCCGCAAAGGGCGTGCGCTATCAGGAGCGGAGATTGTCTCATTCGCGCCTCTATTGCGGACGGCGGAACGGATAAAGATCATTTTCGCCGCGGAGGGAATCGGCGAGGAGAGCCCCATATGGACCGATATGCCCGCCGTCCACGGCCTGGCCGGATTGATAGAAGAATCGCTGGACGACGAGGGGAATGTGATCCCCACGGCCACCCCGGAAATCGAGCGGCTTTTCGAAACCGTGAATTCCATGCGCCGCTCCATCCGGGAGAAGGCGGAGGCGCTGATCCGCGACACCTCCCTTGCCTCCATGTTGCAGGACGAGTTCGTCACCTTGCGGGAAAACCGTTTCGTCCTTCCGGTCCGGGCGGAGCATAAGAATCACATCGAAGGGATCATCCACGACTCGTCGAACACCGGCCAGACTTTCTTCATCGAGCCAAAGGCGCTGGTGGACCTGAACAACAGGCTGAAGACTGCGGAGATGGAGTTGACAGCCGAAATAGAAAAGCTGCTGGCCGAGCTGTCCGGGATGATCGCCGAAGAGGCGGACGCTATTGAGACGATGTACGTTTCCGTCACCCGGCTGGACTTCATCGCCGGGCGGGCAAGGCTGGCCCGGGATTACTCCATGGCCCGCCCCGTGTTCGGGGAGAGGCTGGATATAAAGAGAGCGGTGAACCCGATGATGGCGATGGAAGGGAAGATCGCGGAGCCCAACGACATCGCCCTGCCGGAGGGGAAAAGGATACTGGTCATATCCGGCCCGAACACGGGGGGCAAGACCGTGGCGCTAAAGACCGTGGGGTTGCTCTCCTCTATGGCGAAAACCGGGCTGTTCATCACCGCCGCCGAGGGGTCGCGCATGCCGTTCTATGGCGATATCTTCGCCGACATAGGCGACAGCCAGTCCATCACCGAAAACCTCTCCACCTTCTCGGCCCATCTTACGGTGATCAACAACATCTTAAATCGCGCCGGAAAAGGATCGCTTGTGCTGCTAGACGAGCTTATGGTGAGCACGGATCCGAAGGAAGGGAGCGCGCTTGCGGTGGCGGCGCTGGACAGGTTGGCTGCGATGGGGGCGGACGTGGTGGTGACCACCCATTTTGGCGAGATAAAGACACTGGCGCAGTTTTCGCCGGAATACCACAACGTCTCCATGGAATTCGACACGCTGAAAATGCGCCCGACCTACAGGATGATAAGCGGCGCGCCGGGGGCAAGCTCCGCCATCGCGGTGGCGGAAAAGCTGGGGATGGACGCCGGGATCATAAGCGCCGCCCGGGCCAGGCTCGAAGGGGGGGACGAGCGGATAGAAAAGGCGATGGACGAGCTTCGCGAACAGACGCAACGGCTCAACAAGGCTGCGCGGGAGGCGGAGACCTTGCGGGCCGAGGCAGATCGCTTGAAGGTGGAGGCGCAAAAGCTCAAGGACGAGCTCGCCGCTCAAAAGGAAGAACTGGCCAAGACCGCCAAACGCAAAATATCGGCCGACGTGGCGGCCGCGCGGGGGGAAATATCCATGTTGATCGAGGAGGCTAGAAAGGCGGCGGGAGAAAAAGAGTCCCTTGGCAAGGCAAGGGAAAGGCTGGAGAAGATCGCCGCCCAGGCCCGGCAGGCCGCCGCCCCGGATGAAGTGGTAAGGCGGGAAGAATTGCGCGCCGGGGACGAAATTTATGTGCTGCCGCTGGAGAAGAAGGGGACGCTGGATAGCGACCCGGCCGATGGGAAGGTGGAAGTGACTGTGGGGGCGATGCGCGTGACGGTGAACCTCACCGACGTTATCGGCGTTGCCCGCGCGGGGAAGATGAAAAGAAAGGCTCCCGGGCGAGATCGTCCGGTGGGCCATGGAATTGGGGGCTCCGACGCGGCCGCCGAAACGCCGGAACTGGACATACGCGGCATGCGCGCGGACGACGGGATAGACGAGCTTATAAAATTCCTGGATGTGGCCTATGGCGGAGAACTTCGGGAGCTGCGGATAATCCACGGCAAAGGGACCGGTGCGTTGCGCACGGCTGTGCGGGAATATCTGGCCGGATCGCCATATATCGCCGAATTCCGGACTGGCGGACCGAGGGAAGGGGGCGACGGGGTGACGGTGGTGAAGCTTAGGGGGTGAGTGGACTGAAAGAAAGGCGCTTTATTATTTAACGTAGTTATTTAACCCATTGTTCCTTTGGTATCCCGGCCTCTTTGAGGATGGCGATAAGAGTTCCCCTTGGAAGGTCTTTTTTATGAAATGGAACCACCGCCCGGCGCATGCTTTGCTGATTATAAAAAACCTGATGGCCCCTGTGGCGTGGTCGAAAACAAACCCGTTTCTTTCCAGAATCCTGATTACGCCTTTTGAGGTCAGCGCTGGAGGCTTAGGCATAATGCACGATTAACTGGCTTTCAAAAGTGCCAGCATCGTCCACAATGGCCTCACCATGCTTTTCCACGCTTTGAAGGTACGCTTTTATGGCGTCGGCGGCCATTAAACGGGCTTCCTCAAGGGTCTCCCCGTATGAAACGCATCCCGGCAGAGCGGGAACGGTGACAGTGAATCCCCCCTCGGGTTCCGGTTTGAGAATGATCCTGTAGCTCAAGTCTTTCATTTTTCAATAGAGCCTTTCATTAATGTAAAAATTTTACAACCGGTTCGCCAAGAAAGACAATGGATTTTATGATGTCACAAGACAACATTGCCCGGCACCGTGGGAAATGGATGCGCCATGCCTTGGATTTGCCTGCGGCCATCATGATAATCTGGCGGAAGATGAAGGGAGTCGAACCCTCCGGGGGCGTCGCCGCCCTCGTCTGGATTTGAAGTCCAGCCGCGTCACCGGACGCGAACATCTTCCAGCCGCAGATTCCGCAATCATCATAGGAACGCCGGCGGGGTGAGTCAAGTTTGACAGTGTTCAAACATATATGCTAGCTTTGCGGGTGATCAAAAATATGAGCAAAACCGGTATACTTGTCGCCGACGACAGCGTGACAATCCAGAAAGTCTTCGAGCTTGCCTTCGAAAGCGAGGACGTTGATATCATGCTGGCCGGCGACGGCGCAAAGGCCCTCCAGATGGCTGTGGAGAAGCGGCCAAGCCTTGTGATCGCGGACGTGAACATGCCGGAAATGGACGGCTTCACGCTGTGCAACAGGCTTCGGGAAAATCCCGCGACAAAGTCCATTCCCGTATATCTATTGTCGTCGGCCCTGGACGAGTTTGACGAGAAACAGGCGGAGCAGGCGGGCGCGGCGGGAAGGTTTGAAAAGCCTTTCAAGTCCGAGGACATGGTCGCCAAGGTCCTTGAAATCCTGCGTTCCACTCCGGAACCTGAGGCAAAACCTTCCGGCGACGACACTTTTGAGGACATAGACGTCCCGTTGGACAGCATCATGGAGACGGTTGGCCTTTCAGACGAGGCGGCGGAGTCCATGGATGAGCTCGACGAACAGTTCGCCGCCGTTGAGGAGGCTCCTGCCCCTGCCAACATGCCCAAAATGCTGGACCTGTCCGCAGCGGAAATGGTGGAAACGGCGGAGGGGGATGAAGAGCTTGCGGTGGAGATCCTCTCCGGCGACGAGGGGGATGCGGTGGAAGAGGAACTGGCCTCGGCGCCCCAGAATTCTCCGGAAGATGAAAACCTTCAGTCGTCGCTTGCCGACCAGGAAGTGATGACCGGAGTTTATGAGACAGCGTCCATGGACGACGAGCTTTCCGAGGAAGCCAGAAAGATGCTCAAAGCCATCGAAAGCGCGGATTCCGCCATTGCGGAAATGGAGCCCAAGCCCGCCCCTGCGCAGCGGGGGACGGCAAGGCCGCTGGCCGCCGGGGAGGACATAGAAGCGATTGTCGAAAAGGCGGTCCGGCGCGTGTTCGAGGAAATCAAGAACGGCTACATGGCCGGGATTATCAACGAGGCCGTGGAAAGCGCCGTGGCGGACAAGATCAGCGCCGGCAACATAGAAAACGCCATCCAGGCGGCTGTGCGCGGCGCCGTGAACGGCATGGCCGGGGAGATGATGGGGGTGTTCCAGAAGGCCGTGACGGACACGACACTGGCCGTGGCCGAAAACCTCGTCAAGCAGACGATAGACCAGATAAAGTCCGGCGCTTAATTTTCTTCCCATCGCGCCGCAAAGCGCCGGCGGGCCATTGCGGCCGCGCCGGCCATTCGCAAACTCAGCCTTTTTTCGAAGCGTTCTTCCTTGGGCGGATTCCCGTGCCGGAGGAATAGACCGTTCCACCTTCACCAGCGGACTTTGTGATCGCGCCTTTTTTGGCCATCTGCAAAAGCATGGCGTAGACCGTGGCGGAGCCCTTGGCAACCACTTTCTGTCCTTCCAACGCCTTTTTGATCTCGCCGGAAGAAAGCGGCCTTTTTGAGTTTTCCAGAAGGGCCACGATGGCCTCCGTCACCGCGCCCCTTTTTCCACGCTTCCTTTTTCCGCCCTTCGCGGCGGCAGGCTTCGCTTTTGGGGAGCGGCCTACGGGCTTGCCGCCGCCTTCGAGCATCTGCCCCACTTCCAACAGCCGTTTTAGCGCGTCTATCTGCGCTTCATAATGGGCTATCTTGGCCAGAACTTCCTTCGTGTTGATTATGGACATGCTAAGTATTTCCCCCTTGCAATGACTAATTATTAACCGTCTCATAATAGTATTGACATAAGTGGATATATGCGTTACGCTGTAGTCCATGAAGAATACAGATGGGCGCGGGCTTGATAGTAAGACATTGACGCAGTTGCGCAAGCGGGCTGTGGCCTGTGTGCAGA
>JACRLM010000103.1 GCA_016235255.1 Nitrospinota bacterium
ATCCATTCTTCCCTTGCCAGTTTTCCCGTTACCGTTTACTCTTTTCATGTGACCTCCTTGCTTTCCGTTGTTTTCGTTCAAAAACATGGTAGCAGGTGAGGTCATACCTTCGTTTCAACTAAGTTTAGGACACTTTCTTCCAGGGTGGTGGGGTATTTTTCTTTTTTACATTTGAATTTTGAATATGGACGACGGCAAAAGCGGCCAGGCTCATTCTTTCAAGATGTCCTTTGACGAGGCCTTGAGGACTGACCTGAACAAGTACCTGAAAAAAATAAAGAATATAGAAAACGGCGGAAAGCTGTATTCCATGGTGATCAACCTGGTGGAAAAGTCGCTCCTCGAAATCACAATGGCCGAGACGAAGGGCAACCAGAGCGAGGCGGCCCACGTTCTGGGGCTAAACAGAAACACCCTGCGCCGCAAGATAGACGAGCACAAGGTCAAAATAAAAAAATAGGGCAACCTTCCCGCTTCCACGTGGCCGGCTGACCACTGTTCTTTCGTGGCGCCGCCATCCTTGCGCCATTACCACCGGTACGGTGGCGCTACAACTTCCTCTTCGCCGCCACCAGCGTAACGTCGCAAGGGGCGCTCTTGATGGTCCGCGCCGCCACGTCGGTGGAAAATATATCGAATATGGAGCTTTTGTGGTGATGCCCCATCACGATAAGGTCGGCGTTTATATCGTTTGCGATCCGCGCTATGGTCTCCGCCGGATCGCCGCTTTCCACCATCACTTTATGAGGCACACCGGAGTCGGCGAACCATTTTACGTACTCCCTGATCCTGTCGTGATGCTCTTTCTCCATGGCCCCCACCTTCCCCATCATCTCCTCCGGCGGCAGGATGCTCACTTCCTGTGTCCCGATCTCCTGTTCCATGGAAAAAACACCGACGAACGTCAGCTTCACCTCCTTGCCCCGGCAAAGGGATGCGGCGGTCTTTCTTATCGCGTCGGCGGGCTGGGCATACCATTCATGGGTGATGGGAGGGACTGCAACGAGGATGTTCTTATATATGTTGTTCATGTCCAACTATCCTTCTTGTGGCGGACATAAGGATAAACCTTTTTATCTGGTATATGTCAACAGGAACGCTGGCCGGTGATTAAGTCAATCATTAAATGGAATATAAAGGTTGCTCACATCATCGAAAAGTGGCGAACCTTGCTCAAAATAGAAGTATCCGGCCTGCCAATTGCAGCTATCCATCCTACAAGATCATTTCGTTTGCCAAAAATAACCATAACTTTTCCGTTACGATCCTCTCCGTTTTTCAATCCGTCATCTGTTTTCATTCCCCTCGCAAATCCTGGAAGTAACGCAACGCTTGGCGCCTCCATTCCTTTTGCTCCAGTTTCTCTTATTTTCCTTGCTTGCTGTCTGCAATATTCATAAGTGTCCTTGCCTCCGAGCAAAATAGCGGGAATCAATTCAGTAGTGGCAAACTGTTCGGTATCAGGAATTTCAATGGCCCAAATGGCTCTATTGATTTCCATTAGTTCATCTATTCCGGTAATTTCCTCATGCCGCAGGAATTCAGCCCAAGCCCCGTCAGGTGTGTCAGCGCAATACTGAACGGGACCTTCATCATTACCATGCCATCTTGCCGGGGGTTGGTGGTTATCCTCCCAGAAAAAAGACCTATCGGAAGGAGCATGCCTGTACACAATCATGTAGCATTTGAAGATGCGAGTGAATGCGCTAACTCCATTACTTTTAAAGGCCCCTTATCATCCGGGCTCCAATCACCTTTTAGAATATCAACAGGAGCTTTGCCATCCAATTGTGTTCGCTTACGATTGAACCATTGGACAATACCGGTATTGGTATATGCTCCCCGCAAATCATCGATGATCCTGCTTATGAAAATAAGCCGGTTCGCAACATTTGATTTTTTTCTATCTCCAACCATCCGTCCTAACAATTCCATACCTATTATTGCAACTGGGGATGTTGGAGGGATATCGTCAATGGAGCTCAATATTTCGTCCACCTTTTTCCGGGCAACATCTACCTTCTTCTCAATATCAGGAAAGCGAAACGAGCTTTCTCCAGCTCGACCACTAAAAGCCGCTTGAACCTGAGGCTTTTTATGCGATTGTTTCATATAGAAAATATAAACCAGTTCATCTGCAAAGGCAACTTTATCAATTTATCCGCGCGGAGGAGCGTTCTTCATCCCATAGTGTTTTAAGCGCCTCCCTCCCGCCGTCAATCGCCACAGGCGCCTTTTTACCTGTTGTCCCCCAAAAAGGCGTATCATAAATGTGAAAATCTTTATGGGGGCGGAATCCATATATTATCCACCGCATCATATATCAAAGCTTTGATGGGCAGGGCCGCCGATGGCTCCAGGTTTCGGCGAAAAAGCCCCTCGAAATGACGCTAAAGCCTGATTAAAGCCGGCTGGATTTCTTTTTTTCAGCCGCATATTTAAATATTACAGTCCGTTAACCTTTTTTTTGGAGGCGAAGCCAGATGTCTTTTGAGCTCAACGGCGTCACGTACGAGACCGATGAGGACGGTTACCTGCTAAACCTGGATCAATGGAACAAGGACGTGGCCGATTACCTCGCCAAAGGCGAAGGGTTGAACATGACCGAGTCCCATTGGGAGGTGATCAACTTCCTTCGCGACTACTATGACGAATACAAGATCGCCCCGATGATCCGGATACTCACGAAAGCCATCGGCAAAAAGCTCGGGCCTGAAAAGGGAAACACAAAATATCTGTACGAGCTTTATCCGGGCGGTCCGGCCAAGCAGGCGTGCAAGATTGCCGGGCTGCCAAAGCCGACCGGCTGCGTTTAACGCCAGGTCATTCCATTTAAAGGCGCCGTCTGTCCGGCATGTGGACGGCAAAGGATTGGTGATTTTTTGCGCTTTTTTCCGGAAATCAACCGGGCGCAGGCGGTTTTATCTTGCGGAAGATAAGTCGCCATAGTCCGATTTTTTAGGGAACGGCCCCTGGCCGCGCTCTTTGGAACATTGTTATAAGGGGATATTGACCATGTCTGACAAGAACAAGAAGACGGAAATTAAAACCCCTCTTCTGGACGAGCTTAAGACCGGCCCGTGGCCGAGTTTCGTGAACGACCTGAAAAAACTTTCCGAGCGCAAGCCGGCCGTGGGCGAACTTTTGGGCCAGCTTGAGCAAAGCTATGAGGACAACTGGAACTATTGGCAGGGGACCGTGCTCAACGTGGACGGTTATGGAGGCGGCGTCATCGCCCGCTATTCCGAGCTTGCCGGCAAATTCCCCAATATAGCCCAGTTCCACACCATACGCATCATCCCCCCCGCCGGATGGGTGTATTCCACCAAGAAGCTGCGCGAGCTTTGCGACATATGGGACAAGCACGGCGCCGGGATCATGCAGATGCACGGGATGACGGGGGACGCGCTGCTTCTGGGGACGGACAACAAGACAACCTTCGACGCGGCAGAGGAGCTGATGGAAGCCGGGTGGGACCTGGGGGGCTCCGGCGCGGCGATGAGGACCCTTTCGTGCTGCGTCGGCCAGGCCCGTTGCGAAATGGCCTGTTTCGACACCATGGGGGTCACCAAATTCCTCACCGACACCTTCATAAGCCAGCTTCACCGCCCCGAGCTTCCCTATAAATACAAGTTCAAACTGTCCGGCTGCGCCAACGACTGCGCCGCCTCCATGCAGCGGTCGGACATGCCGGTCATCGGCACATGGCGCGGGCCGATGCAGATAGATCAGGAGGAAGTGGCCAAATTCATAGACAAGCACGGGCTGGACTACACCGTGAACAACGTCATCACCCGCTGCCCCACCCAGTGCATGCAGCTAAAGGGGAAGAGCATCGAGGTGGACAACGGCAACTGCGTCCACTGCATGCACTGCATCAACGTGATGAACAAGGCGCTTGCGCCCGGCAAGGACCGCGGGGCGACCATACTGATCGGCGGCAAGAGGACCCTTAAGATCGGCGACACCATGAGTTCGGTGCTTGTCCCGTTCATGAAGCTGGAAACGCCGGAGGATTGGCGGAAACTTACCGCTCTTGTGGAACGGATATGGGAATTCTGGGGAGAAAACGGGCTGGAGCACGAACGCATAGGCGAGTTCATCGAAAGGGTGGGCCTTGGCACACTGCTGGAGAACATCGGGCTGGAGCCCAACGTGGAGATGGTCGCGCACCCCAGGTCCAACCCGTACATCAAGTTCGAAGAACTGGCCCCGGGCCGCATGGGAGGCGAGCCGGAGGAGGCGCCCACCGTCGTGAACAAGGAAACCGAAGGCTTTGAGAAAGCCTGAAGCGGGAAAAGGAGAATAAAGTAATGGCAACACCGAAAAAGATGGCGCCGCGCGACAACGGCGCTCCGGACCATAAAGTAAACCTGCACCCGTTGATGGCCAAGAATTACGGGAAGTGGAAGTACCACGAGATACCCAAACCGGGCGTGCTCAAGCACGTGGCGGAGAACGGCGACGCGATCTTCACGGTGCGCGCCGGCTCGCCTCGTACCATGAGCGTGGACACGGTGCGAAAGGTGTGCGACATCGCGGACAAATATTGCCAGGGGCACCTGCGCTTCACTTCGCGGGCGAACATAGAGTTCCTTTGCGGAAACGAAAAGGATGTGGAGCCGTTGATAGCTGAGATCAACAAAGTCCTCGGCTTCCCGGTTGGCGGCACCGGCAACACCCTTTCGAACATCCTGCACACCCAGGGGTGGATGCACTGCAACCTCCCCGGAACCGACGCGGCGGGGTCTGTGAAGGCCCTGATGGACGACCTTTATAACGAGTTCGTCAAAGAAGACCTCCCCTACCGGGTGAAACTTTCCACCTCATGCTGCACCATCAACTGCGGCGGCCAGGCGGACATAGCCATAAACGTCCAGCATCATCATCCCCCACGCATCAACCACCAGGGGGTGCCGATATGCGAGCTTCCCAAGGTGGTGGCCATATGCCCTGTGGCGGCCATACGCCCCACAAACGTGGACGGGAAAGGATCGCTGGAGGTGGTCGAGGAGAAGTGCATGTATTGCGGCGCGTGCCACGGGCAGTGCCCCAGCATGGAGATTCGCGACGCGCAGACCGACACCCTGACAATATGGGTTGGCGGGAAAAACTCCTCCACCCGCAAAGGGCCTGCGTTCATGAAGCTTGCGGTGTGGGGATTGCCGAACAATCCGCCCCGCTGGCCGGAAGTGAGCGCCGCCGTCCGCAAGATCATCAACGCGTACAAGGCCGGCGGCAGGCCGTATGAGCGTATTGGCGAGTGGATAGACAGGATCGGCTGGAAGAAGTTCTTCGAGGTGACGGGCTTCCCCTTCACCAAGTACCACATAGACGACTTCAAGCTGGCCCGGACCACTTTGAACACCTCCACCCACGTCCGGTTGTAAGGGAGGAGATGGGGAAATGGCCCGCAACACAGCTCTAGGTCTGATCGAATCCGGCAAGATGCGGCTTGAAAAGGCCGTTGCCGAGGAGATTGTGGTCACTTCCGGCTCAAGCTGGAAGTGCCCGGTGTATGTGCGCAAGCTGCCGCCGTGCAGGAACGAATGCCCGTCCAGCGAGGATATCCGAGGTTATCTGACCACCATCGCCCAGGCGGAGATGAACAAAAAGCCGCTGGACGACGCGCTGGACGAGGCATGGTACACCCTGACGGACAAGAACCCGCTCCCGGCCGCGCACGGCAGGATATGCCCGCATCCGTGCGAGAAAGGGTGCAACCGGAAGGAAAAAGAGGACGGCGCCGTGGCCATCAACAACATGGAGCGCTTCATCGGCGACCATGGGATCCGGCGCGGGCTGAAACTCCGCAAACTCACGGACGCGAAAAAGAGCAAGCGGATAGCCGTGGTGGGCTCCGGCCCGTCGGGGTTGTCCTGCGCCTATCAACTGGCGCGGAGGGGATATCCGGTCACGTTGTTCGAGGCATACGACAGGCCGGGCGGAATGCTGCGGTATGGCATCCCCCCCTACCGGTTGCCCAAGGACATCCTGGACGCGGAGATCAACAACATCTTAAGCCTGGGCATCGAGCTTAAGACCAAGGTGAAGATCGGCAAGGACATCACCTTCGAAGAGCTGCAAAAGCAGTATGACGCGGTGTACCTTGCCATCGGGGCGCACACGGGGGCCAACCTCAACGTGCCGGGCGAGGACAAGGGCTCGGCAAACGTGTTCTCCGCCGCAAGCTACCTGAACCGCGTGAACTCCGGCGCCAGCGTTGACGTTGGAAACAAAGTCATCGTGGTGGGCGGCGGCGACAGCGCGGTGGACGCGGCCCGTTCGTCCCTTCGCCAGGCGAAGGCGGCGTTGGGCGAGGCGGCCGAGGAGTTCAACACCGAGCAGGCGGAAGCGATGCTGGACTCTGCCCGGGTGAGCAAACGGGCCGGCAAGAACGGCGTGGAGTCCACCATCATCTACCGCCGCACCCGGGAGGAGATGCCTGCCATTGATTCGGAGATAGAAGAGGCCGAGCGCGAAGGTATCCGCATCGAATACCTGACGGCGCCTGTGGAAGTCCTGGTAAAGGACGGCCGCGCGGTGGCGCTCAAGTGCGTCAAGATGAAGCTTGGCGCGCCGGACAAGTCGGGCAGGCGTTCACCTGTTCCGGTGGAAGGCTCGGAATTCACGATGGAGGCTTCGTCCATCATCGTGGCCATCGGGCAGAAACCGGAACTTGCCGGGACGCTTGCGCAGGTGGCGGACCAGTGGGGATGGGTGAAGATAAAGGGGGACTACTCCACCGCCGTGGACGGCGTTTTCGCCGGCGGCGACGCGCAGGGGCTTGGCATATCCACCCGCTCCGTGGGCGACGGGCGCAAGGCGGCGCTTTCCATAGACTCTTACCTCAAGGCAGAGAAATGGGCGCCAAATCCGAAGGGGCGCCCGGTGAAACCGGAGAACTTGATTCTGAACTACTACCCCGCCGCGCCGCGCAACGAGGAAAAAGGTGTTTCCATCGAGGAGCGTGGCCACGGGTTCGGCGAGATATACCAGACGATAACGCGCGACCAGGCGGTGGCCGAGGCGAACAGGTGCATGAGCTGCGGGCTTTGCTTCGTGTGCGACCAGTGCCGCGTGTTCTGCCCGCGCGAGGCGATCCATAGGGACAAAAAGCGGCCGCAGGGCCAGGTGATGTTCACGGACTACACCAAATGCAACGGCTGCCACGTCTGCTTTGAATCGTGCCCCTGCGGGTATATCGAAATGGGATTGGGATTGTAGGATAATATCGCGCAGGTGCGGGTTTAAAGCCCGCCCCTGTTTTTAGAAGCACATGAAAATAAGCGCTTCTCCGGGGTCGCTGACCCCGGTCTTAAGTTCATGCTCGGAGACCCGTGGTCAGGCGACCACGGGGAAGCTATTATGTGTGCTTGTGACATAAGAGGGTTTTCGTAAATGTCCGGTCTTTCCGCGTTGTCGCTGTCGTTTGTGATCATGTTCTACGCTGCCGCCGCCGTCTTCATTTTCGGCCTGGCGGCCAAGGTGTATGGCTACGCTGTCACTCCGGCGCCCCTTAAAATCCCGACGACCCCCGCCCCCGCCACATCCGGAGGGGTGGCGCTGCGGATGGCCTCCGAAATTTTCCTTTTCTCATCCTTGTTCAAGGGGAACAAGTGGACGTGGATCGGCGGATACGCTTTCCACGTCACCTTCGCCCTGGTCATATTCCGCCACCTGCGGTATTTCCTCCAGCCTGTGCCTGAGATCGTGTCGCTGGCGGGGCCTCCGGGGGTATGGGCTGGCGTATTGCTTGCCGGCGCCGCCGGTTACCTGTTCGTCCGCAGGATCGCCGTGGACAGGGTAAAGTACATATCGTCCGGGGCGGACTATTTCGCGCTGATCCTCATCGGCTCGATAGCGGCCACGGGATTGATAATGAAATTCTTACTGCGCGCGGACGTGGCGTCGGTGAAATCGTTCATGATGGGGATTGTCACCTTCTCGCCGGTGAACATGCCCGCGGACGCGATGTTCATCGTCCACCTTCTGCTTGTGATGGCGTTGATGGTGTACTTTCCTTTTTCCAAGCTTGTCCACATGGGGGGCATATTCTTCTCCCCCACCCGCAACCAGGTTGACGACTGCCGCGAACACCGGCACGTGAACCCATGGGCGGCGTGACGGCGCAACGGGAGTAGAACGCGTGGCCGACATCAAGACCGAAAAACTGACCGGTGAAATCAATGTCCCCCCCGTAAAGCCTGGGGCGACAGGCCAATTGCGCCCGCACCCCGCCTCGGCGGACCATAACAGGGGGCTCGGCTTCCCGGAGACCCGCGTGGAGAACTGGCAGGTCAAGGCTGTCGAGAAAATGGGGGAACTGCTTGGCAAATACCGTTCGCTCAAGGTGTTTCTGGACATCTGCGTCAAGTGCGGCGCCTGCGCGGACAAATGCCACTATTACCTTGGCACCGGCGACCCGAACAACATGCCCGTGGCCCGGCAGGAGCTTATGCGCAAGGTGTACCGGAAGCATTTCACGCCGGCCGGAAAGCTTTTCCCGGGCCTTTCCCGCGCGGAGGACCTGACAGAGGACGTGATGGAGCAGTGGTATAGATATTATCACCAGTGCTCCCAGTGCCGCCGCTGCTCGGTGTTCTGCCCATACGGGATAGACACGGCGGAGATATCCATGGCCGCGCGCGAGATAATGGACAGCGTGGGCATCGGCCAGAAATACTGCAACGAGATACTCGGCAAGGTAAACTCCATCGGCAACAACCTTGGAATCAACAAGGCGGCGCTGGGCAACACGCTGGAGTTCGTGGAAGAGGACGTGAAGGAGACCACCGGGGTGGACGTGCGCTATCCTCTGGACGAAAAAGGCGCCGAGGTCCTTCTCATCGCGCCGTCGGCGGACTTTTTCAGCGAGCCGCACATACAGGGATTCACCGGCTACGGCAAGGTGTTCCACGAGGCTGGCGTTTCATGGACGGTCTCCAGCTACGCCTCCGAATTCGCCAACTTCGGCATGTTCATCGGCAACTACGGCGTGATGCAAAAAGTCGCCCGGCGGATAAAGGACGCGGCGCTAGACCTGGGGGTCAAGCGTATCGTTGTGGGCGAATGCGGCCATGCGTGGCGCGTGGCGTACAGCTTCTGGAACACGCTGATCGGGCCATTCGATTTCCTCGATCCGAAACACAGGAACCCCACGCACATCTGCGAATACTCCCTCGACCTTATCAAGCGCGGCGGGCTGAAGCTTGACAAAAGCGCCAACGACAGCCTGACGGTGACGTTCCACGATTCGTGCAACGTTGCGCGCGGATCCCGCATGGGGGACATGCCGGGGGGGCAGTTCGAGGTCCCGCGCGATCTGATAAAGGCCATGTGCAACAATTACGTGGAGATGAACGAGGACACCATCAAGGAAGTCACCTACTGTTGCGGCGGCGGCGGCGGCCTGCTCACCGACGAGCTTATGGATTTGCGGGTGAAAGGCGTACTGCCCCGCGCCAACGCATTGCACGACGTGATGCAAAACAAGGGGGTGAACACCATGGCCACCATCTGCGCCATCTGCAAGGCGCAATTCACAAAAGTGCTCCCCTATTACGGGATTCCGATGGAGACTGTCGCCAGCGTCCACCAGCTAGTGTCAAACGCGATAGTGCTTGGGGGGAAAAAAGGGGTATAAACCCTCGTCCCCCTTGAACCACGTTGAGCATATCTTTTTCACATTTAAAAAAGCCAAACTCTGGAGTAGAATCATAGATAGAGGTATTCATGTTGCATCTTTATAAAGATGCAGTAGTGGCGCTTCTCGCGCGGGTTGTCCCGCCGCTATTAAGAGGGGAAATTTAAACGGTGAAAAGCGGTTCGGGCGTCAGTTTCGGCCAACATCTCGTGGACAAGGGGTTGATTACCAGCGAGCAACACGAGAAAGCCCTGCAGATACAAAATAAGGCCCGGCTGCTTGGCGAGATAGCGGTGGAGCTTAATTACCTAAAGCCCGATGACGTGTCGCTGACCGCCGAGTACATGGAAATCAACCCGGGCGTGAAGTTCGGCGAAGCCGCCATTTCGATCGGTCTGCTCAATTCAAACCAGCTTCGATACCTTCTGGACGTGCGGACAAGAAGGAAGGTGAAAATCGGGGATATCATCGTTGAGAACGGATTTTTGGACGAGGAAACGCTTCGCAAGGAAGTGATAAGTTTCAACGCAAGGAGAAAGCGGCTCAACAAAATCCTTCTTTGCGATCCCAGCCATACGATCACCAAGGTGCTTGAAAGGATGCTCACCAAATACGGCTACGAGGTTTACAAGGCCAAAAGCGGCGCCGAGGCGATATCCGTGGCCGCCGCCGCCAAGCCGGACATACTGATGACGAGCATCGTTCTGCCGGACATGGAAGGCTACGACCTGTGCAACAAGCTTATGTTCAACTCCGCCACCATGGGTGTGCGGATGGTGATGCTTTCCAGCGACGACACCGTTGAAAACGTGGAAAAGGCCTTTGAAAACGGCATTAACCACTTCCTGAAAAAACCGGTCAGCGAGAACGAACTTATCAACATTATTTACCAGATAGAAAGGGAGGAGTCCGAAAAACGCCCGGAAAAAATCCTGGTGGTGGACGACAGCCATGGCGCCCGTGTGGTGATCCTCAAAGAGCTTGCAAGCGCGGGTTTCAGGGTGTTCGCCGCCGAAAACGGGCGCGAAGGGGTGGAGATGGCCAAAGCGCTAAAACCGGACATAATCACCATGGACGTGGAAATGCCGGTGATGGACGGGTTTGCCGCGTGCCACGCACTCAAGGACGATCCGGCGACGGAGGACGTCCCCGTCATAATCATTTCCGCCAAAAGCGCCCCGGAACTGCGCGAAAAAGGGTTTGCCGCCGGCGCTGTGGAGTATTTTTCCAAGCCGTTCAAGACCGGCAGGCTCGCCGACTACATTCGCATTCTTTTCGAAACGAGGAAAATCAACAAAAGCGAAAAGGTCCTCGTCGTTGACGACTCGAACGTGACTCTCCACATACTCAAATACATTTTCCGGAAAAACGGCTACAAAGTGGCCGCCGCGAAAAACGCCATCCAGGCCGCGGAATTGCTGCCCGAATTCATGCCGGACCTCATAGTGACCGACTGCAACATGCCCGGCAAGGACGGCTTTGAATTCACCAGGGACATTAAAAGCTCCCAGGCTTACCGCCATGTCCCGGTGATCATGGTCACCGCCTCCTCCTCCAGCGAAGATATTTTAAAGGGCCTTGCCGCGGGGGCCACCGATTACA
Organism: Nitrospinota bacterium; assembly: GCA_016235255.1. Classification (NCBI taxonomy): domain Bacteria; kingdom Pseudomonadati; phylum Nitrospinota; species Nitrospinota bacterium. Next base: position 11,249 of record JACRLM010000103.1, read on the forward strand.
TCGTCAAACCGTTCGACGAAGCGGAGCTTCTGGCCAGGGCCGGCTCCCATCTTGACAACAAGAGGCTTTACGACGAGGTGCGGAAAGAAAAAGAGGCGTTGAAGAAAACAAACGCCCTGAAAGACCGGTTCATCGGCATGGCCGCGCATGACTTGAGAGGGCCCCTGTCCTCCATAAGCGGATTCGCCGCGCTTCTTGAGGAAGACATTCCGAACCGGGCTGAAATCTCTTCAATTATTAAAAACGCCGCCGACGAGATGATAGGGCTGATAGACGACCTTTTGGACATTTCCAAAATAGAGAGCGGAATACTCGATTTAAAGCGCATGCCTTACGATATTGTGGACGTCGTGACGCGGCGCGTTGAGCTTTTCCGCTCCCTGGCCGGGCGCAAGAGCATCGCGCTTCACATCAAGCCGCATCCGCCAATAGCGCTCTGGGCGGACAAGGTGAAAATCCAGCAGGTGATAGACAACATCCTGAGCAACGCCATAAAATACACAAAACCGGGCAAAAATATCAGCGTGGAAATCACGGACGCCGCAGAGAGCGCGCAAGTGGCGGTGCGCGACGAGGGCGTGGGAATACCGAAAGAGGAGCTGGGCCGCGTTTTCGACGGGTTCGCCAAGTTAAGCTCCAGGCCGACGTCCGGCGAAAAAAGCACCGGCCTGGGACTTGCCATCGCTTCGCGGATAGTCAAAGCGCACGGCGGCATGCTCGGCGTGGAAAGCGAGATCGGCGTTGGAAGCGTTTTCAGTTTTTCACTCCCCAAGGGCGTTCCGCATATTGATTTTTTCAGTGGCAAATAACGCAAGCGGCGTTATTCACCTGGATATTGCGCGCCAGCCGCGAAGGAAATTTCAGTCCGATGTGGACAGGCCGCATTCCGCGTTATAATCCCCCCATGCCGGCCACATACATAGCGCTTTTAAGGGCCGTAAACGCGGGCGGGGCGAACACATTGCCGTCAAAGGAATTCGTGCGCCTGCTTGAAGGACTTGGGATATTGAATGTGCGGACATATATCCAGACCGGCAACGCGGTGTTTCAGGCGGATGAAAAAGACCCGGCCAAACTGGCGGCGAAAATAAAAGCGGCGATAAACAAAAAGCTCGGTTTCGCGCCGGAAGTGATTTTGCTGAAAAGCGGCGATCTTGAAAAAGCGGTGAACTCAAATCCGTTCCCGGAAGCCGCGGAAGATCACAAATCGCTTCACCTCTTCTTCCTGTCATCCGCGCCAAAATCGCCGGACATCCCCGCCATCGAAAAATGTCTGGCCCAAAACGAACGCTTCTCGCTCAAAGGGAGGGTATTCTATTTCCACGCTCCGGATGGCGTCGGCCGTTCCAAGGCATTCGGCAAAGTTGAAAAATCGCTTGGCGTGCCATGCACCGCCCGCAACTGGCGCACCGCGCGCGCATTGCTGGCCATGGCCTTGGAATAGCGCCCAATCATCCTCAATACGGTTGTTGACCTTGCTCCCCTTTTCCCATAATATTGGACTTGGTCTAAAACGCTCGATCTATCAATTTGTGGGAGGGTATTTCATGAAAAGTCTATCGAGCATGGTCGCGGCTTTGTCGGTTCTTTTTCTCGCTCCGCAATTATCTTCGGCCGACAGCAAGCTTTCGCCTCTTCTAAAAGCGGCCCAGGAGCGCTTCTCCCCTCTTCCGGACAAGCCGGTCTATAAAAAAGACAATCCAGCCAGCGAAGCGAAATTAAAGCTCGGCAAGATGCTTTATTTCGACACGCGCCTTTCAAAGTCCAACGTTTTCTCCTGCAACTCCTGCCACAACATCGCCACAGGCGGGGTGGACAACAATCCATTCTCCACCGGCCACAACTGGAAAGTGGGCGGCCGCAACGCCCCCACGGTGTTCAACGCGGCGCTGCACATAGCCCAGTTCTGGGACGGCCGCTCCCCGGACGTGGAGGCGCAGGCGCAGGGGCCGATACTCAATCCCATCGAGATGGGCGCCACGCAGGAGCTCGTGATGGGCCGGATCAAATCAATACCGCAGTACGTTTCGCTTTTCAAGGAAGCTTTCCCGGGGCAGAAAGAGGCGGTGACATACAAGAACCTGGCGGACGCCATCGGCGCTTTCGAGCGCGCGCTGCTCACCCCGTCCCGCTTCGACGAGTTTTTGAAAGGGAACGAAAATGCCCTCTCCGGCAAGGAGAAGGCCGGGCTGAAAATGTTTATGGACAAAGGCTGCGTCAGTTGCCATAACGGCCCTGTGGTCGGTGGCGGGATGTACCAGAAATTCGGACTGGTCAACGAACCCGATTTTTTGAAAGACCGGGGCCGGGTGGATGTGACAAAAAAGGAAGAGGACCTTCACGTGTTCAAGGTGCCCTCCCTGCGCAACATCGCGCTGACCTATCCGTACTTTAACGACGGGAGCGTGTGGGACCTTCGCGAGGCGGTGAAAATCATGGGCTGGACCCAGCTTGGCGACAGGCTGACCGACCCCGAGGTGGACAGCATCGTGACGTTCCTCAACGCGTTGACCGGCAAGCAGCCCGAGGTGACCATACCGGCGCTCCCCCCCTCCACGCCAGCCACGGCCAAGCCGGACAGGATGTAATGACTTAAGCTGGTCATCCCGGAAGCCGCCAAAGGCGGTTATCCGGAATCGCGGCTTTGTATACAAGGGGCATGGCGCGCCGCGCCCCTGCAATATAACCGTTCGCCGGGGAGCCATTCTCCCCGGCTTTTTTATATAATGAATTTCGGGCATTTGTCCGTACGGAGAAAATCGGCAATGGACTGGAAACAAGGATTGCGCAGGCCCGGTGTGCCGGCCGCATTGGGAGCCGCGCTTTTGTTCGGTGGCGGCACGCCGCTGGCCAAGTGGCTGCTTGAGAGTGTCAGCCCGTGGTTGCTGGCCGGGCTGTTCTACCTTGGCTCCGGGGCCGGCCTTTTGCTGTACCGCTTTGTTCGCCGCGCGCCGGCGGTGAGGTTGGCCCCCGGGGAATGGCCCTGGCTGGCCGGCGCAATCGCCGCGGGCGGCGTTGCCGGGCCGGTGCTGCTGATGTTCGGGCTTGCCGGAATGCCGGCGTCGGGCGCTTCTTTGCTGCTCAACGCCGAAGGGGTGTTCACGGCGCTTCTGGCGTGGTTCGTCTTCCGCGAGAATTTCGACAGGCGCATCGCGATGGGAATGGCCGCCATCGTCGCAGGGGCGGTCGCGCTCAGTTGGCCGGAAGAACCCGGCCTGTCCGGAGTCTTGCCGGCCCTGGCCGTGCTGGGGGCCTGCCTTGGCTGGGCCATAGACAACAACCTGACCCGCAAGGTGTCCCTGTCTGACGCGGCATGGATCGCCATGATAAAAGGGCTGGCGGCCGGGTGCGTGAACCTTGTTCTTGCGTTCACGCTGGGCGCGGAATTGCCCCCCCTGGCGGCCGCGGCGGCGGCCATGCTGGTCGGATGGTTTTCATACGGGATCAGCCTGGTGCTGTTCGTTGTGGGCCTGCGCCACCTTGGAACGGCCAGGACCGGCGCCTATTTCTCCGTCGCCCCTTTTTTTGGAGCGACGCTGGCCGTTACGCTTCTCGGCGAGCCGGCCGACGGGCGGCTGCTTATCGCGGGGCCGCTTATGGCGCTGGGGGTCTGGCTGCACCTGACCGAGCGGCACGGCCACGAGCACGAACATGAAGCGATGGAGCACGAGCACGAGCATGTCCACGACGAGCATCACCAGCATGAGCATGATGAACCGGTGGAGCCCGGCGCGGCGCACAGCCACCTCCACGTCCACGAGCCGATGTTCCACTTTCACGCGCACTTTCCAGACACGCATCACCGCCATGGGCATTGAAGGCGTTCCCTTTTGACCGCGTTGACAAGGTGGAGATATTCACGGAACCTATGCCGCCGCCTTGATCATTGTATTACACTGTTGAGAAAGCGCATTGTGACCGGAAAAACAGATTTGCCCATCGGCAAGGCCATCGAATCGGCCATGAAAATCGTCCGTGACGAGACCATTCTGATACGGGTGGACAGGGCCAGGAAGTCCGAATTGGAAAAGCGCGCCAAGCGCGCCGGAGTCTCCCTTTCCTCTTACATCCTGCTGGCCGAGGACAAGTTCGCCCATATCGGCGAAAAGTAAGTTACCCGCTCATCGGGGTGTTACAGCGCATAGCGCGGTCACCCCGGACAGCGGCAAGAATCCGTGGTCAGCGGCCACGGGGAAGCTAACAAGGGGAAACTAACAAGAAGAAGGAAGCGGGCAGGATGCCCGCGCTCCTAAAGGAAGCGCAATCACAACTTCACTTCCCCGCCGTCTGTTGCTGTCCGCCGGACTCTCCAGCGGCGGTGACGGGGGTGGTGGATTCGGCGTCTTCCGCGCCGGAGCCGCTTTCCTTGCTTGCGGTCTCCCCTTGCCCGTGCTCCTCGGCGCCGTGCCGGGCGGTGGCGCCCCTGCGGGGATCCTCATAAGTCATCGGCCTGGCCGAATATACCGCATGCTGGCTTATCGCCACAGTCACGGCGGCCTGTTGCGATGCGGAAGGGGCGGAGGCGGAACGGACGGCCACGGCCTCCGGAGAGAGCGACACCCTGTCCTGCGCGCCAACCTGCACGGTCTTGGGTATGTTCAGCTCATGGGTCCGCTGGGCATAGAACTGCTGCCTGCTGTACACAGCAAGTGCGTTCGCCGCGCCGCTTATCCCGATCACCATGTCAATCCACCTTCTTTCAGTACGCGCGGTCTATCAGCCGGGCGGTGTTCTTTTTCCCCTTCCCGCTGTAGGCCGCCATGGTCTTCCTGCCGCTTGCCATCGCCCCGAAATCCCGGGCGATACCCGCGAACATACCTTCCACAAGCTTCATCCCGAGCGTGTCGGTCTCGATTATCCGTTCCACAAGCTCGATCATTTCTTTTCTCAGCGCCGCCGCTTCGGGTTTGTCCAGCCACCCTTCCCTGCCCGGTTTGGCCAGTTCAGCGGCGATCTTCGCGTCCAGTTGCGTCACTTTAGCCTGCAAAGCGTCCCGTTCGGCCGTATGGCTTGTGGGCTCCTCAGGCCCGGCGCCGCTCGCAAGTTCCTCACGGACCTTCTCCGCCGAGGTAAGTATCTTTCCATAGAGGCTTTTTTCCTCCTGCATAAGCTTCAGGAACGCCCCGTATTCACCTTTCATCCGCTCACTCCAGAAATCCGTCCATTCAAGGCCATCGAGCTAAAGTTTCCAGCTTTTTTCCCGATAATATCAAGTATAAGCCAGTACGAACAGACCCTTCCGTATTTACACGCAACAGTCCTATTTGCAGTATCGGCATTTTCCATAAACTCTTTAGTATTTTATAAAAGAAAGTGGAAGAAACAGGACATTTTTTGCGGGATGTGACAAAAGACTGGGCTACAAACGCATAACGCGCCATCCATCAATAAGATAAACAGCCTACTTAAGTTTTTACCTTAACAGTGGCCTCTCATCTGCCTGGTAATTCAACTATTTACCATTAACTGCCGGGGAGGATTGGGATAGCAACTTTTTGACCACCATCAGGAACTCTTCCGCCTCAACCGGCTTGATGATGTACTCAAGCGCGCCAAGGTCGTAAACGGATTCTATGAATGAATCTATGTCCCCATGCCCGGTAAGTATGATGGCCTTCTGGCCTTTTCTTATTCCGGCGACCCGGCGGACAAATTCCACTCCGGACATTTCAGGCATCATAAGGTCTGAAATCACCAGGTCGTAAGCCCTGTCCGAAAGCATTTTGATGGCCCGTTCGACAGAGCTTGTGGACTCTATATCATAGCCTCCGTCCTTGAGTATTTCGGTGGACCACAGAAGATGGGCTTCATCGTCGTCAACCAGAAGGATGGATTTGCTATCAGCCATTGTCCACCAGAAAGGTATTATTAACCGTCTCATAATAATATAGACATTATTATATATGTATCAAGCCGCGTATTTCGTCGTTTCGCCGTTGAAGTACGATATCACCAGGTCCGGTGATTTCTGGACACGCCGCATATGACTTATCACCGCGCCCTTG
>JACRLM010000104.1 GCA_016235255.1 Nitrospinota bacterium
AAATCCATTCTTCCCTTGCCAGTTTTCCCGTTACCGTTTACTCTTTTCATGTGACCTCCTTGCTTTCCGTTGTTTTCGTTCAAAAACATGGTAGCAGGTGAGGTCATACCTTCGTTTCAACTAAGTTTAGGACACTTTCCTATGCCGCAACCGGCAATCCGGTGACCGCTCCTTAAGGGCGCGGACACCGGCGTGTAAAGTGCATAGGCTTGGTTGCGCGGAGGAATGGCAGCGCTTGAAAGGTTGTGTTCAGAAAAAATACGGTATGCTCAGCAGCGGATAGCAGTACTCCAGCCCGATCCGTTTTTCCCGGCTGGAATTGGTGAGCCAGACAACCTTGCCGGACACTTCTCTTTCGACTGGCGGATCCCCGGCATTTATCCTGATGTAAAGTTCCATCCCCACATTCATCCCTTCGGCGTCCGTGATGATTTGCATGCCGCCTGCGGAATGATCCACAAGCGTCCCCTCGAACACCTCGCTGCCGTTGTCCCCCTCCACGACAAATGAGACCGGGGTCCTGTTTCTCCCGCTGTTCCTGGGATATCTGCGTCTTTCGGCCATTTTAATCACCGAGGGCTATTATTAGTAATTATATGCCCGTTCCGGTTTTTGAGAACCCGAATCTCCTTAAAAACTTTGAAAACAGCGTTTCCAGAAGCGTCTTGCGGCCTTGCCCCGGAAGGCGGAATATGAAGTCGTCCTTCAGCCTCCCTACGTTTTTTGGGCGGGACCCGAGCTTTTCAAGGAATTCTGCGGGCCTGGCGCCCCAATAGACTGCGTCATACCCGGTTTTGGCGGCGGCTTCCACCGCCAGTTTGCATCCCACTCCGAACGGCAAACAGAAATGGCGGACTTTGTGGCCTTGTAGCCGTTCCTCCAATATTCTCTTCGACTCCGCCAGGGCAAAGGCCATGCTTTCAGCCTGCCCCGCCTCCGTTTCCGTTACGAACAACGCTTGCGCCGCCGCCCTGGAGTGGACGGCCATAAGCTCATCTTTCCAACCTGTTTTGCCGAAAAACCGCTCTCCGCCGTTGGCCTCCACATGCTCGGCGCAGGCCTGGCGGACGCTGGCCGGCTCGATCATTCTCCTGTGATTGGAAAACCGCGAGTCCATCTGATATAAAGGGGTCCCCAGCGGATAGTCCCGCTCAAGGTTGTCCACGCCTCCTTCGCTTGTGACAGGCCTGTCTATGCGGCTCCAGCCGCGCTTTATGCGGGGATTGTAAAACGCCGCCACATCCGGCGACACGAACATTATCAGGTGGGTGAGCGAATGGGACTGGACATCGAACACATCTGGCATGGCGGTGATTTCCGGCCATGTGCATAAAAGGCCGCCTGCCGCGCCGGGCGTTTGGGGCCTTGCCCCGGCGGCCTCTTTAATCTCACCGGGAAGGACGAAGGCCACCCCTTTCATCCCGTATTTTTTCAGCAGCGGATAGGCCACTGTCCAAAGCGACGCCCGCCCGTCGTCAAAAGTGAGCATCGCCAGCCGTTCACCCGCTGACTTGCCTTCGCGGGCGATGTATTCATCGCCGGTGATTGTCCGGTAACCGTTGGCGGCAAGATAGGAAAGCCTCGCCTCCAAGGCCTGGGGCGTGACGTCGTGGAACGAGAATACAGGGATTGTTGGCGGTACTGGCTCAGTCCGCCATTGGGTGACAAATGGAGGATAGCCTCCGCGTGTAAAATTCTCCCATTCGCAAGCCAACGCCGCCAAGTGGTTTTTCGGGCCGTAGAAGTTCAACATGGATTTTGCGCCGTCATTTCGTAAGCAGTGGCCGCACCAGCCCCCAGTACGCTTTGAGCGCCGATTCGAACACCCTCTTGCCGATCCGCGCAAGCCCGCCTCCGAGCCGGGAGGGGAACATATATATATCACCGGCTTCCAGAAGGTCTTTGTCCGGAACTTTTTTCATCGCCATCACGGCGGCCCGTTTTTCCATTATGCGCGCAAAATCGCCCATCACCATCCCCGTCCCATTGATCCATTCTCCGGCAAGCCCGCGTGACGCAAGGAAAGAAAGGTTCACCACCTCAAAGGCCAGCAGCGCCGGAGCAAGCAGGAAAAGCGACCTGGCGGAATACGCCTTCAATATCAGGGTGAGCCTGCCTTTGAGCTGGTATCGCAGCCTGTCGGGCCGTCTGCCCGGTTTTTCGATATGGTATATCCTCGCCTCGGGGACCTGCATCACCTTCCATCCCGCCGCGCTTGCGCGGTAGGTGAATTCTCCGTCGTCGTAGCCGAACACGAAGTCCTCGTCGAATCCGCCGAGCGCTTCCCACATTTTTTTCCTCAGCAGCATTATCCCCCCGGAACCACAGACGGACCTGCGCGGTGTCATGTCCATGTTTTCCGGGATGTGTTCGTGCCGGAGCGGTATTACGCCAAAGCAGGTGTAATGCAGCCCGGCTCCGTTGGAGTATATCTTGGTTTCATCCAGCGAATCGAGCACCATGGGTGTGGCCACCCCAACATCAAAACCGGCCAGCATGGTCTCCATAAGCCGCCTTAGGCCGCCGGGGGCCAGCGTTATGTCGTTGTCCGTCACGAACACGAAATCCCGCCCCGCCTCCCGCATAACGCGGTTACGCGCGGCGTTGGGCCCCATGTTGCGCTCCTGGACGAACACTTTCACGGCGGGGAATCTTGCGCGCACCATCTCCGCGCTCCCGTCGGTGGAACAGTCGTCCACGACTATCACCTCCACATCGGGATAGCCGTTTTGCAGGATGGAGCTTATGGTGTCCGCAATGCAATCGCGGCCGTTGTGATTGATTATGCCGGCGGTGAGGGGCGGCAGGCTTGATTTAACCGCGCCGCCTTGAAGGCTCATCGCCGAGGCTACCGGGTACAGGAGGCCGATGACGTGGAGGCGACTGAATGGAGCGCCACCACTGCGTCGATCTCCGCCCCGGCGGTCTGGTAGCAACTCATATCTTCCAGGTCCTTTATCTTGATGTACCTGGCGTACCTTAACGGTGTGCTCCCCAGGTCGAAATCGCAGTGGCCGTTGTCCGGATTTTCACCCGGCAGGTAGTACCCGCAATACGTCCACCCCATCGAATACCATGGGCCGGCTTCCGATTGGGCCGCGAACACCTCTATCGGCTCTGTCGAGACGAACTGGTAAATCCGGATGTCATAGCTTTCCATATCGTAAACGGCCGTCCCCATTTCGAAAATCGCCTCGCCGCCTATGTCCATGGAGAAATATCCGTATCCCGGATGGTCCTGGTCCGCAAATCCACCGGCGTTGGCCGAGCCTAAGGCCTGGCTTGTGTCTGTGCGCAGAAGCTCCTGGCAGTTGTAATCGTGGGTCCAGTCTATCACCACCTCGGCGTAACGGCTTGCCCTCAACTGGCACATGTCCTTCACCTGGAACGAGAACGTCTGAGTCCAGTCCTGCGCAACGCCGTTTATCACCGCGCGGGCCCGCCAGAAATACTGGTAGTCAGCCACAAGGGCCTCGGCCGCGGCTCCGGTGGGGACTGTCAGGACGGGAACGTCCGCGGAGGTGTAGTAATCGGTGGTGGACTGGGCCACGCCATATGCGCTTCCGAGCATGAGTGTCAGCCCGCCGTCCTCGAAGACCTCGAAATCATATGTCACGTCCACCCCGCCGTAGCTGAAAAAGTTCTTCACGGCAAGGCGCGGGGCCGAGGCGCTGTTCAGGTCCAGGTATCCGCCGTTGCGCGGAGCGATGGGGGACATGCCCCCGGTTTTCTTCACATGGAGCGCCATGATCCCGGAATCCTGCGTCTGCTCCCCCTTGCTGCCGCTTGTGGTGGCGAAATATCTCCACCAGTACGTCCTGTTGGACTCGGCGGTGACGCCGGTGGCCCAAGTGGCAAGCCCGGCGCCGTCCTCGGCAAGGTTTTCCATCGAGGCGAGGGTCCATGCCCCGTCCCCGTCATTGAAAATGTATATCGAATACGTGGCCGGGGACTTGGCGAAATTGGAATTGTTAATGGTGAAAACTATCTCACCGCCAGGTTCGACGAATCCGCCGTTGGCCGGCGACACCGTGATGGTTGCGCTCGATGTGGAAGTTCCTCCGCCGCCACCGCCGCCGCACGACTGGATCAACAGCGCAATCACCGTCAGAACAGGCGCAAACCCCTTGCGCCAGATAGCCCGCAAACCTGTGTTTTTCAATTTTCAACCGTTCCAAGATGTGAAAGAACCGCTATTAAAACAAAAATCACCGCATAAAGCAAGGATCGCGGCAATAAACGAATTGCCTCATATTAAAAGTAACCGAAGAATTAGGCGAAAATGATTCGATGCCTCATGTTTCATGTAACCGAAGGGAGCATGGAATATGGGCAAAAGCGCCAGAAAAGAATACCTTGCGAAAATCAAGGGCCGCTAC
>JACRLM010000105.1 GCA_016235255.1 Nitrospinota bacterium
AATCCATTCTTCCCTTGCCAGTTTTCCCGTTACCGTTTACTCTTTTCATGTGACCTCCTTGCTTTCCGTTGTTTTCGTTCAAAAACATGGTAGCAGGTGAGGTCATACCTTCGTTTCAACTAAGTTTAGGACACTTTCGCGCCGATCCCAATATTAAAGAGTATCAAGGAAGGACTGCATATGATTTTGCCAGAGATGAGAAAGTTAAAAAGATAATACTGGAAGCGCAAACCAAAAAGGCATTAGGGAACTAACCACATTCAAATGCATCTTTACCTTGTAACCAGAAGAGGAGGCCGTGATGCCTGAAGAACTCAAGGATTCTGGAACAGTCACCGCTATATCAGTGGTTGGTTTTGTATTCGGCCTCATAGGATTATTAGGGGCGTTTATTCCTTGCTTAGGGAGTTTGGCTTTCTTCATTGGCATCCCGGCCACACTGATATCAGGACTAGGATTAGGCATTGCTTATTCGCAAAAAACAAAATCTACTTTTGCAATTGTCGCTCTGACTATCAGCTTGATTGGAGTTGTCATATCTGGTGTTCAATATTTTTCTATAATCAGCGCAGGGGAAAATGCAAGAAAGCAACTTGAACAAATGCAAATAAAATAGATGAAACTGCCTGATATCTCCAAAGAATGGAGATTCGCTAATATAGGGATCGCTTGTTTGTTATTTATTGCGCTCCTTTTTCCTTTTACCATTGTTTTGAGTGGAAATACCCCAAATACAACGTGGTACTCCCCAACATGCTTTGTACGTCAACATACCGGAATGCCATGCCAAACATGCGGGCTTACCCGAAGCATAGTTGCCTTTTATCGAGGGGAGTGGGATAATTCACTACGCTATCACAAAAGTGGCATGTTGATAATTGTTGTGGGATTGATAGAGTTATTCTTGAGGCCATTGCCATTACTTGTCCAGCATTCATGGTTCCCTTGGGTTGACATGTTGCAATTTATACTAGTTGGAGTATTTGTAAAATTGGACATTCTTTTCCTTCACTGACTATTTTCCTTGCCGAGCGGCAGGCAGTGTCATGGTTCGGCATGCCCACCATGACGCTTTGTTAACAGTATCCCGCCGGGTCTCCCCCCAATTCTTTTATAAGCCTTGCCATGTCGTCGGGCAAAGTAGCGATGAATTCCATTTTCTTCCCGCTCTTCGGATGGACAAGCCGCATCTTCCAGGCGTGGAGCGCCTGGCGTTTTATGGGATAGCGCCCCACGCCGCGCGAATATACGGGGTCGCCGATAACCGGGCAGTTGACGCTTTGAAGATGCACCCGTATCTGGTGGGTCCTGCCGGTCACCAGAGAAACGAGCACCACGCTCGCCCCCTTTAACGTCTGCGCCACCTTGTATTTGGAGACCGCTTCGCGTCCTCCTTCTTTCATCACCGCCATCTTTTTGCGGTGAAACCTGTGACGGCCGATGTTCCCCTCAATGGTCCCCTCGCGCGGCCTTGGCTCCCCTTTGACCACGGCGATGTATGTCCGGCTCATCGTCCGGTCCGCCAGTTGTTTTGTCAGCGATTCGTGGGCGTCGTCGTTCTTTGCCACGGCGATCAATCCCGACGTGTCCTTGTCCAGCCTATGCACTATCCCGGGGCGGACGACCCCGCCGATGGTGGAAAGCCCTTCGCCGAAATATTTTAAAAGCGCGTGTACGAGGGTGCCCGAATAATGCCCTGCCGCCGGATGGACCACCATGCCGGCCGGTTTGTTTATCACGGCGAAGTCGTCATCTTCGTAAACCACGTCCAGATGAATGTCTTCCGGGGTGATGTCCAGGCTTTTCGGGGCCGGGATTTTCACCTCCACCATATCGCCAGCCTTGAGCTTTTGGGAGGAGCGCGCGGCCTGGCCGTTCACGCTAACCATTCCGTCATTCAAAAGTTTCTGGACGTATGAGCGCGAATAGCCGAGTTCCGACGATGCGAGGAACTTGTCCAGACGGACTTTCGCCCCCTCCGCCGGTACGGTCAGCGCGCGCGGCGCGGCGTCAGATTCCTTCACTTTTATAAAGCCGCCTGCTTCTCAGGTAAAAAATCACCGCCAGCAGTATCCCGCCCGCCGCCAGTATCTGCGAAGTGGAGAACGAATCACCAAGCCACATCCCGCGCGGATCGCCCCGGAACCCTTCCACGATCATCCTGCCGAAAGAATAGAGCCCCACCCATATCCACCACACCTGCCCCTTGAACTTGCGGTATGGGCGGAACGCGGTGATTATGAGGAATATAGTGAACTCGTTGAGCGAATCGTAAATCTGCGTCGGGTGGAGCGGCACGCCGGTGGGGGCGATGGAGTGGACATCCTCGAACGTGACGGCCCAGGGTACATGCGTCTCCCGCCCGTAACAGCATCCGGCGAAAAGGCAGCCGAGCCTGCCGATGGCGTGCCCCAGGGCGGCGGAAGGCGCCGCGATGTCGGCGAATTTCCACATGTCAAACTTGTAAATCCTGGCGCAGATGGCGATGGCGGCCACCGCGCCGATCACCCCGCCATAGAACACCAGCCCCCCCTCCCATATCTTGAAAACGTCCAGCGGCCTGTCCAGGTAATGCCTGTATTCCACCATGACGTAAAGGACGCGGGACGAAAGGATCGCCGAAAGGATGATCCAGAACGAAACGTCATACACCATCTGGGGGGCCATCCCCTCCCGCTTGCCCAGCCGCGCGGCCCAGGCGATGCCCAGAAGGAAACCGCCGGCCACAAGAAGGCCGTAAGTATGAAGCGTCAGGGGGCCGAATTTGAATAGTATGGGATGCATTTAGAATCCATTAATAAGTAATCCAGTGTTTAACGTCTGCTTTACAGGTTTTGATCAGCGGGGGGCGCTGGCATCGCGCCGGCGACTATTTCCCTGAGCCGTGGAAGATGAATCGTGACAATTTCCCATAATTCTTCTTTCCTTACACGGCCGTATTCATGGATGAGAATGTTTCGCAATGCCACGATCTCGCGCCATGGCACATCAGGGTGCGATTCCTTGAAAGAACCTGAAATGTTCCTGGACGCTTCGCCAATGATCTCCAGGTTTCTTTCAACAGCGTCCATGAGAAGGTCATTCCCGGCGAAAACCTTGAAATTATATCCAACGGTATAGCGAAGGATTTTGTCCGCCGCTTCAAGAATGTCAAAAAGACGGGCGGCGTCTTTTGGATCAAGCTGCATATATCAGTTCCGCGGTGGAAAGTATTGCCTGGCGGCGGAATGGATTGCGCAACGATCTTTTGTCGACCAAATCAACCTGGCGCCCGAAAAGGGCCGAAAGCTTGTCCATTATTTCAACCCGGTTTTCAAAAGTTATCCCGCTGTTTTCCTCAAACTCCAAAAGCACGTCAACATCGCTTGCCGGGCCGAAATCATCCCTTAATACGGAACCGAACAGGAACATTTTCCTGATGCCGCGGCCACCGCAAAATCTCGCGATATTCTCCTTGTCCAGCGGAACGCGGATCATAATAATATTTCCAGTCTCTTTAAATATGCGTCAAGCACAAGAACGTTCCGGCGTCTGCAACCCTATTGTATCGAAATCAACGCTTTTATAACATCTTTGCGTTTTGCGTTTTCCAGTATCGCCGCTCCGCCGTCCAGATTCATGATACAGGATATCAGCGGCTCCGGGTCCACTTCTCCCTTTTTCAGCGCTTCTATCGCCTTTGGAAAAGGGCCGCAACGGGAGCCGGTGACGGTGATCTCGTTTATCACGAGTGCGTTCAAGTCTATCGCCCGTTGGTCCGCGACGGTGGTCTTCATCACGATGGTTCCGCGCGGCTTTACCATCCTGGCGGCGTCTTGCATCCCGGAGGCTGAGCCGGTGGCGTCCACAACCACGTCATATTCCCATTCGATATTGCGGGCGGCAGAAGCTTCCATCGTCTCTATCCCGAGTTTGGAGAGTATCCCCAGCCGTTCATGGCGCTTGCCAACGCAAACCAGTTTGCAGGCAGTCCGCCGCAACACCATCGCCACAAGCAGCCCCAGTTTTCCATCGCCCAAAACGGCCACCCGGTGGGATGGTTTGATATCCACTTGTTCCAAAACTTCGAACGCCGCCGCCAGCGGCTCTGTGAACACGGCGCTCCGGTCGCTCACCGAATCCGGGATGATGTGAAGGTTTTGCATTGGCAGGGTGAAACGGTCGGCGAAAACTCCGTCCCGCCCGGCGATTCCAAGCACGGTGCGGTTGGGGCAATGGTGCCCAGCCCACCCATGCAGAATTGGCATTCTCCGCAGGGGCAATTGATTTCCCCTGCCACCCGCTTGCCGATAAGCCCCTTGTCCGGCGCTTCCTCGACCACCCCCACGAACTCGTGCCCCAGAACGCCGGAAAAGCCCATGTATCCGCGCGCCAGTTCCAGATCGGTGTTGCACACCCCGCAAAGCAGCGGGCGGATGAGCGCTTCGTCGGGCTTGGGGGTTGGGTCAGGATAGTCCTTTTCCAGCGTCACGCCGGATCCGCGCAGAACGACGGCCCGCATCGTCAAATACCAGCCAGGCAGGCGTTGGCCATAGCAGGTGTGAGCCGCATTCTACCTGTTGTGGTAATACTGCGCGGGAGTCTGGCTGGCGATGTAGTCCACAGCCTTCACTATGCACACCCGGATAGCTTTTTCCATGGGGGTGTTTTCGTAGTAGCCCAGCCCGAACGGGATCGGGACGCCGCCGATGGCCCCGCCGATGCCGGCGAACCAGTCGGAAGATTTGCCCTCCACGGTCACCGCGCCGACGATGCGGCCGGTCTTTGTGTCCACAACCTTCATGTCTATGGCCATGTACGCGGTCTTGCCGCCGCCGCCCACGCCAAAAAACGCCCCTCCGCCCACAGGCACCCCAACGCCGCCGATCCCACCACCCGCGTCCGGTTCAAACGCCGTCACGGCGGCGGTCACCACAAGCTCCGCCCCTTCAAGCTGGCCTATTGGGGCGGCGGTCTCCTTTTTGATCCTGCCGGTGGCGGCCAGGTCCTGCTCGGCGGTGACCGCGCCGATGTCCGACCTGTCGAGCACGATGAACCTGTTGCTGTGGAACAGGGCTGTGGTAAGCATGTCCGAAAGGCCCTGCCCAAGGTCGCCTTTTCCCTTGGCCGATTTGACGGTGAACTTGTTCACCGCCAGGCGCGCCTTCGGGCCGTTGTATGCCTCCTGCTGGGCCTGCTGCATGGTGGGACCGCCGCCGCTGGTCACCGTGGCCTGCGTTTCCGCCGTGGCGCATCCCGTGGCCACAGCCAGGACAGCCGCGATCATCAACTTGCTGACAATAATGTTTCTCATGAAAGCCTCCAGCATGGTGAACGTTCCACCGTTTTCTTAAAGGATACACCCCGTCGCGGGCTGTTGTTAACACAAAACTTGGACTATCGAAGCTCCAAGCCTCCCTGTATTCTATAATTACGGACAATAACGGGCAAACCAGACGATGAAGATAATCAAACAACCAGGGAAAATGACCGCCGCCATCCGAGGCGAAAGAGTGCAAGGCAGGACGATAGGCTTTGTCCCCACCCTCGGTTTCATGCACGAGGGGCATGAGGCGCTCTTGCTCCGGGCGAGGAAGGAGAACGACGTCCTGGTGGTCTCCCGGTTTGTCAATCCGCTCCAGTTCCGGGCCGCTGCGTTCAAGGCGTATCCAAGGGACGAGGCCTGCGACAGGGAAATATGCCGCCGGGCCGGAGCAGACTACATTTTCTCGCCGGACGCCGGGGCCATGTATCCGGAAGATTTCGACACTTATGTGGAAGTGAAAAAATTGACGGGGAGGCTGGAGGGGGAGAAAATCCGCTGGCACTATAAAGGGGTGACCACAGTGGTGGCCAAGCTTTTCAACATTGTCTGCCCGGACAGAGCCTATTTCGGGAAAAAAGACCCGCACCAGCTGGCCATATTGCGCAAGATGGCAGCGGACCTGAATTTCCCGGTGACGATAATCCCCGTGGCCACGCGCCGGGCGGCGGACGGTCTGGCGCTATCGTCGCGCAACAGCCTTCTTTCGCCCGAAGAGCGCAAGGCGGCGCTAGTGATCCCGGAATCAATCAAAGCTATCGCCGAAAGAATAAAGTTGCGCAAGCCCCCCCGCGCAAAGCTGGCGGGCGATTTGCGGCGCATGATACAGGCGGAGCCATCGGCCCAAGTGGACTTTGCGGCGGTGGTGGACGCGAAGACGCTGCGCGAGGACGTTCATGGTGATGAGACGATGATCTACGCCGCAGTGTTCATCGGCGGGAAACGCCTCACCGACAACCTCGTGGTCAAACACGGCGGGAAGCGGAAATGACCGTGAACAAAGAGGAGTACGACGCGCCACTTGCGTTCCCGGAGCGTGTGACCCTGGAACTGACCAACGCGTGCAACCTGCGATGCGGCTTTTGCCCAAGGCGGCTGATGACCGCCAGGCTCGGTTTCATGGATATGGGGCTTTACAAAAAAGCCATTGATGAAATGGCGTCCATGCGGCCCGTTGGGTTGATCCCGTTTTTCAGGGGGGAGCCGCTTATCCATCCGGAATTTTTGGAGATGATGTTTTACGCCAAGCAAAGAGGCCTCGGCCCGGTGCAGCTTGTTTCAAACGCCATGCTGCTCGATGAAAGGAAAGGGAGGGGGATCATCGAAAGCGGGGTGGACTTCATATCGTTCAGCATGGACACTGTGAACGCCGCCGATTACGAGACATCTCGCATTAAGGCCAGGTATGACGTGGCGGCCGGCAATATTCTCCGTTTCATCGAACTTAAAAAGGGAATGGGGTCGAAGACCCCGGAGATACAAATCTCCTCGGTCCAGACGGACATCGCAAGACCATATAAGGACCGGTTTGTGGAATTCTGGCTGGAGAGGGCGGACAAGGTGCGGTTGTTCGTGGAGCACTCCAAGGACGGCAGTTTCGGAAGCCTTGGATCCGGCTTGGGCCTGCCGGATTTCCCGCGCAGGCTTCCATGCGGGAAGGTGATGAGGGAGATGGTGGTGTATTGGGACGGCCAGGTGGCCCTGTGCAACCATGACTGGGACAGGAAAGATCGTATCGGCGATATCAACACAAGCTCCATATTGGACATATGGAACGGCCCGAGCTACAGGGATATCAGGCGGGCGCATGTGGCCGGCGATGTGCACGATCCGGCGTGCGCCGGGTGCGACCATTGGAAAATGTACTACGTCGAAGAGAAGATGGTCGGGGAAGTATATTCCAGGCGGTGAGCGGAAGGATCAAGGCCGCGGCTTCATTTGATGCGTGTGTACACCTCCGTGAACGGCGTGCGCGAGGCCCGGCGGCCGTTTTCAATGCGATTGATGGATCGCTGCCCCGCCCAGTCCGGACATGCTTTGCAATACATCTCCTTGACTTTGCCCTCGATCTGCACATCCCTGAATTTCCAATACTCCTCCGAATTCCAGATGTCTTCCAATGACCGTTCCTTCACATTAAGCCCGGACGTTTTTCCGTCAATGTCAAAGCCGCAAAAACTTATGTCACCGTTCCACCGGATGTACATGCATTGCCACGGCGCAAAGCAAGCCTGCCTTTTGCCAAGTTTGAAAAAAGGCGGAAGGGTCAGCTGCGCCACGGAAAACTGGTCCTGCCTTATGGCGCGGCTGACGAAGTCCACCTTATCTGCCCAGTAGCCCAGGTACGTTTCAAACTGCGCCTGGTTCCTTTCATCTGTGACAAAGTGCACGCCGATGCCTGGCTTGCTCCTGGTCCCACGCATGCGCGGCAGCGACAGAATATTGCCCCGCGTCAGCTCGAAATCCCCCGGCTCCTGCAATCGCGAATAAGTCCCGGGATCCGCCGCGTCCAGGCTAATCAGGATAGAGTCCACGCCCGAATCAATCAGGAATCTCGCCGCTTCTTCAATCAGCAAAGAGCCGTTGGTGGTGACGCTGACGGCGAAGCCAAGCCCTTTTGCGTATTTAATGAACTCTTTCAGATGCGGGTACAAAAGCGGCTCCCCGCTGAACGTAGGGGCGATGGCCGGTTTTGGGTCCCACTTGGCGGCTTCATCAAGCATCCTGAAGGCCAGTTCCAGAGGCATCGTTTCGTCCCGCATTATCGATCCGGCGAACGGGCTTTCCGGGGAGTGGAACTGGCATTTGCCGCACCTTTTGTTGCATGACGGATTCAAATCGAAACTTATCGACTTTGGGAACCGGTAATACTTTTTGAATCTATCCTTGTAGTAATATCGGTAATCCTCCCTCGACGGCCAGGCCACGCCATGGTAATCGCCTTTTCCGCTGGCGCAAAGGGCTCCATCAAGGCCGCCGCCATTGATTCCGTTGATCGCCGCCGCCGTTAGAAATTCAATGCGCGCCTGGGTGAACTGCCGCAGATCGAAGTTGGCGTAATCTTCTTTCATGCCAAGGAATTTTTCACGATAGCGCGCCAGAACGTCGCTTTTCAGGTCCGCCCCGCTCAATCGGACCGCTATCCCTTCGCTCACATGCTGGAAATTGCCGGCGATCCAGCGCCATGCCGCCGCGCGATCGTCAAATGCATGGGGCGGTTGTCCGTGTAAAACGTCCGCCGGATGGCCGCCAAGCGCAAGCTTTCCCTCCCGGGTGTTGCGCAGGATGAAAACGATTGGGTTCAGACGGCTGTTTTGCGCGATGTGATACGCCAGGTCCGCGTCGGCGTCGGTGGCGCATTCAGCGACGAGTATGCGCCTGAAGAAAAATTCCTCCGGCGGCAGGGTGTGCCCCAACACCCTGAATTTCGAAGTTTGCCCTTTCTGCCGCGCCAGCGTTTCATACCTGTGTATTTTGCGCTTTTCGGCGGGAGAGGGGGCCTTGTTCAATTTTAGTTCATGGAGTATTTTTTCGTATTTGCCGGTTTTGTAATAATCCTTGATATGTTTTTTCGCCATCCGTATCTTGGCGTCCGCTTTTTCTCCGTTCGCCGCGAAATCGTATCCAGCCGGGATTTCCGATTTGACGGCGACGCAATATTGATATGGATAGTGATAGCCTTCATAGGTGACGTGCCCGTTTGTGTCCTGCGAAACGATCTTGAAACCCCGCGATTCCAAAAGCGCCCGCAAAGTTATCGGGGAAAATGTGGCCGTATGATCCAGGAAGAAGTTCCGCCAAAGGAATCCGTGCGGCTCGTCCAGGTTGTTCGTGGCTATGAACAGCAGCCCATCCTTGTCTAACAGACGGCGCATCCTGGCCGCGGTCTGTTTAGGATCGTAGAAGTGCTCGAATACGTTGTCGACAATGATGAAATCGAATCCCCCGGCAGGCAGGTCCATGTCTTCGAACAGCCCGGTGCGTATATCGAGCTTGTAGTTCCTTCTTCCGAATCCGGAAAGGGAATTTTCAGGATTTACCCCGGTCAGCGATAGTTTCAGGCCGGACTCGTCCCGCAAAACCTTGAGCATCGCGCCGAAACTGCAGCCGATGTCCAGAACACGGTCGCCGTCCTTGAGGAATTGTTCAAGGTACTGGAGCCTCAACCGGCTGATGGCGATTATGTGCTCCTCAAAACTTGGAGGGATGTCGGCTATTTGCGGCTGCGTGGCGGACATGTAGCTTTCGTAATACCGGCGCAGCTCGTCCGGATCGAACCTCGGGCTTTGGAACACAAGGCCGCAATGTTCGCATATCCGGTTGCTTACCAGGATTTTGTCCGGCGCCCCAAAGCCGTAATACGGAAGGGACTCCCCGTTGCCGCAAAGAAGGCAGTTATTCACATGTTCCATGATGAACGCCTAAAGCTTCTGAAAAAATCAGTATATATCGAAGTTGTATATTTCCATGAACCGTTGCATGCGGTATGGCCCCGGTGATGGAATCCGTTTGGGACGGCCTCCGCCGTTGCTTAAGTCCAGGAAGTATAAAGCAAGCTCGCTGGAATTTACAAAAGCCAACACTCCTGAGTCCCTGCTCCATCTCGGAAGCATGTACCTTTCATCCGGCCCGCCGATTTCCACGAGCGGCGCGTGGCCGCTAGCAGGAAATATGACTATTTGGCTGCTGGCCCTGTCATCGCCGAGCCTGTGCGCCGCGACCAGCTTTCCATCTGGCGAATATCGGGGAGACGGATTGCACGGAGTGTTCCAGGCCGCGATATTTTGGGGGCTTCCGTTGTCTTCGAGAGATATCTCGAAAATGTTGAAAAGCCCGGGCGACGCCGATTCACAACGTTCGTAAACAATCCTGCCGCCGAATGCGCTGGGTATTCCGGCGCCGTAATTTTCAGGATCGTATGACAATGGAGTTTCACGGCCGTCATCGAAGTTTATTTTGAAAAGGCCGAAAAGCCCGGCCGTATTTCCAGATTCGATTATGACCGATTCCCCATTTCCTGTGAACACAGGATACGCGTCCATCCGGTCATTATCCGTAAGCCGCCTCGGTTTGAATTCCGGCCAGTCTGAGACGAATATTTCGGCAAGGTTAGCGCCCTTCAGCGTCATCTCAGGTGATCTGCACCACGCAAGGCGTTTGCCACAGGGGGATATTGCCGGGGCGTAATCATTCATGCCGTCATCGGTGAGCGCAATCGACCGGCCTGCCGATAAATCGTAGTAATGCAGGTTGAAGCGGCCTTCATGACGTTCCGCGAAGAAAACACCCATGCCGTCCGGCGTGAATATTGGCGTTATGGCGTCTTCCCCGGAAACGCCCTCAAGCAGGGTGAATTTGGAAAAATCCCCGCAGGTCAGATAAAGCCTGGAAAATCCGGTTTCGTCTTTCGCGGAAAAGACTATTTTGATTCCATTTCCGCCAGGTGGATTATTCGTCATGCTCGGATTGAACAACCTCTAAAATATGATCGGCCACCGGTTCACTTCCGGAAGTTCAGGCTGCCTTTTTCGATATTGTGAAACGTGGTCCAGAAGCCGTTGCGCTCGATTTTGACGTTTCCATCGGTCACCGCCGGGAAGCCGAACTGGCATCTCCAGCGCTCGCATTTGTCGCAATACGATTCGGCATACCGTTTCCCGGCCACCATTTTCCTGAAATCGGCCATCGGCTTGCCGCTCCAGATATCCTTTAAGCTTTGTTCGTGGATGTTCCCCATTATCGCGTTGGCGGTGTTGGCCCGCGTGACGTAGATGCTGCATGGGATCACGTCGCCGTTGTGGCACACGCCCATCGTCTGCCAGGGGACGACGCAAACGGGCCTTTTGCGCGGCTGCATCACGGTCATGGGGGCGGAAATCATCGTCCCGAACTTGTCGTTCACCTCTCCCATGGAAACGTAGTTGACCCTTGGCAGCCATTGGTCCAGGAAAGCCTTGCGTTCCTGCGCGGTCTGCCCCAGGTTGCAAAGGCTTATCCCCACAGTTATCGGCCAGCCGCTTTGCTCGTTTGCCTTGAGAAAATACGAGATGTTCTCAAGCACCTTGTCGTAATTGGCGGGGATTCTGATGGTCTCAAACCACTTCTTGTCCCCGTCCACGCTGAAAAACACCGAGCCTTTATAGAATTTGACAAGCTCGTCGGCGAACTTCGGAGTGAACAGCGTCCCGTTGGTGTTGAAATAATTGACTAGGCCCAAATCCGTGGCATGGCGGAGAAACTTGAGATAATCTTTGTGCATGAGCGGTTCGCCGTCGTAATTCATAAGCACGGGAGACCCGTTTTCCTTCGCCTCGTTGGCCGCCTTCTCAAACGTCTCATGGCTCATAAAACCCCGGTCACGCGTGTAATGATCCACTCCGAACCTGTAATTGCAATGGGTGCATTTCAGGTTGCACACGTTGGTCACTTCAAGGGCTATGTACGACGGAAAGACCGGAAATACTTTCCCGTTCATCTGATCGATGGACGGCTCGGCCACGGTGGGATATGGCAACGGCTCCGGATCTCCCAGGTTCCTTGCGGCAGGCTGCCCGATCACCCAAGGATTCCCTTCCGTACCGGGGTCATGGGCGTTCAAAACAGTCCCTGTTTGCGAGGTTTCGTTTTCCATTATTTCCATCCGCCTCCATTGGAGGAGCTTGATTGTTTGTCCCAGAATTCCGGGAACAGCGACCACACGATGCAGTTTTGGCAATGTTCCAGTTCGCCGGGCCTGTTTTCAAGGTGCGCCTGGCGGTATCTATTGATATTTTCGCCCTTCCATATGGACTCGAAGCTTTGCTTCATGATGTTGCCCAGCGGGTTTTTCTCCCCCGTCACATGGATAAAGCACTTGGACACGTCCCCGTTCGGCTCTATTTTCGTCGCATACCACAGCCAGGCGCACGGATATCGCTCCTCCGGAATGTTCTGGGCCACCGCCGGGCTGACCCCGTTGTTGTCCACCATCCCGGCCCAGTTGCCATAGTTTCTCACGATGGCCTGGTCGGCGATCCCTTCCCACCGTTTCCTGAAATCAGCGAATTCGCTTTCCAGCTCTTTTATCTGGATTATGTGGGTGGTGATCTTCAGGTGCTTCGCGCCGCGCTTATTCCGCGTCTCCACCAACTTCTCCAGATTCCTGCAAACCCGCTCGTAATCCTTGGCTCCGGTGAGCCATTTGTAACTTTCCGCCGATCCTGCGTCCAGCGAGAATGAAAGGTGGTCAATTCCGCTGTCCACGATTTTTTCGCATCTTTCGGCGTTGAGCAGAACGCCGTTGGTCGCCACGACTATTTCAGCCTTTGGGCACAGCTTCCGCGCCATGAACATATAATCGTCCGCTTTCGGATGCATGAACGTCTCGCCGTAGGCGCTGATTTCAACATTAATGGACTTGCGCCCGACCTCCTTGCATGCGCGCTCCATGACATCGTCGGTGATATACCGCTCTTTCTCCGGAGGAGAGTTGAACATCGGGCACATCCGGCAAAGCCTGTTGCACTTGTACTCGCCCAAACTTATCCCGTAAGAGAACGGAAAACCCATCCGCATGTGCTGCTTGCGCAGGGATTCCTTTTCGGCGGCCGTCAGGTTGTGTATGTCCACGCTAATTAATACTCACATGATGAAATGGCGGAAGGACCGAAGGCCATGGCTTTGGATACCGCATACTTCTCCCAATAGTCCACACACCTATAATAATCGTCATCCGGGCGGGAAAGTTTAGCCAAATCTTCCGGGCAGAAAAACATATTGCCGTTTATGCGCCGGTTTTGACCAATTCCGCGGTCTTTTCAGCGCCTATGTTGAAAAGCGCGTCCAGGATGGACATTCCGGGCGCAAAATCCTTCAGCCCATATTGATGATAACGCGGATTCGCAAATCCGCTTTTGACCAGGCGGACACCCGCTTTTTCGTACACACTTTCATCTTCATACCCAGCCGCGCCGTCTCCGGCCAGATAAGTGTCCGCCCCGGCCATCTGGCAGATTGCCGCCAGTCTTTCACTCCCGCTTTTTTCCAGGACACCGGGATCGCTTGTTTGCGATTGTCTTTCGAACTTTGGACTCAAGCCCAGACGTTCCGATATTTCCATTATGTTGGCGATATTGTACTCAGCCAATGAGACGCTTGGGCGGTGTATCATTGGTTCCACCCATTGAATCACCGGGGCAAAACATGGCGCTTTTCCGTAAAAGTGCGCGAGTGTTTTGACCATTTTCTCCCGCCAGGGCTGGCCGTTGTCTATCATGATGTCCGCTATCGAGCCGATGCCCTCGCTTCGAACAATCGGGCATGTCAACCAGCGCGGTTCGCCGTCCACCAGGATTTTCACCCGGTTGATCCATGAGCCACGGCTCGTCCTGGGAAACTGCACCGTATCCAGAAAAACGAAAACGTCCGCCATGGCGATCTTGCGGAAATACCCCATCCATGGAAAGAAATTCGGCTGGTGGATAGCGGCGATCATCCGGCCGCCTCATGCCGCAACCGCCGGATATCCTCGATGTCCAGCGGCCTGTCAACAACGACTTTGTTTCCATCGCGCCCGGTATAAAATGCCCCCGGCCATGGAGGGACAAGCGCCCTTGTGAGGTTTTGTATTTTTTCATCAGGCCACGACCAGTCTATAAGCCCGTCTTCCGGTTTCCGGCGCGGCCATGCGCGGGCCCGGCTTTCATCCTGTGTTTTCGCTGGAACACGGCTTGCGGCAAGCCTGGGTATCCACTCCGCGAGCAGGGCTTCACCTGCGCCAGCGAGTTTCTCCCGCAGGGTCAAGGCGGTGTCGCAGTCTTCTATTGAAACTTTGCGCTCGGCTATCACCGGGCCTGTGTCTATTCCTTCATCAACGTAATGAAGGGTGACGGCGGTTTCTTTTTCACCGTTGATCATGGCCCATTGCAGAACGTTGGCCCCGCGGTATTCCGGCAGTTTTCCGCCATGCAGGTTCACAACACCCATCGGGAAAGCTTGGATCAAATCGCGCCAGAGTATGCGGCTGTAGGAACAGATCACGCCAAGCTTGGGCGACGGCCACCCGAGCATATTTTTAATGAACTCGGCCCGGCCAGACGGCTCCGGATGGCCCAATAACGGTGGTCCTTCGTAGATTGTGAAGGACCAGTTGACGGCAGCCTCGCGTTTCGGATCCATTACCATAAAGGCGGGTTTGTCCGGCCACAAGGCGCGCAAAACCATCGGGACACCGGTTTCGTCCCCGAAGACAACAACTCCTCCGGTCACGGTTTCCCGCCGTACCACGGGCATTTTTCCATCTGGCCCAGTATTTCATCCCCCAGACCGCCGCGCCAGACACTGTTATTGGAGAACTCGCCGGCAAGCTGGCCGAACTTGTTTTTGAAGGTCCTGCGCAAGACCTCCTTCATTTCATCGCCCCCCATGACCCAATTGAATGGATGAAGGAGGACCTGGATTACCGGCGCTCCGCTGTTCTTTGCGAATTGGATTATTTTGTCCGAATCATGGCGCATGTTTGAATCGGAGATATACTTGCCATCTCCAAAGAAGCGATCTGCGTATGCGCTGATGAATCCCGCCTTTTCCGCCTCCAGATTGATTTGAGAAAAATCGGTGGGCGGGTTGTGCCACGCCACCACCCGGAGCGCCTCCGGAGCCGCCATTTTAAGGATGCCAACCTCCCGTTCAAGCCTGCTTATGTCCAGTTGCCCGCTGGTGTGGTGAAAATGCAGCCCTATCCACTGGCCCGATTCGGCGATTTGGCGGATGGCTCCAAGGTTGTCTTCCGAAAACAGATTGTATAAAGGCGAAGCGGCCTGGACGAAGAAAGTGCCCGTTGCTCCGCATTCCCTGTTTATTCCGGCCAGCCGCGCCGCCCAGGCAGGATCATAGTCCACGTCCAGCCGCAGGAGCGTCCCATCATCGGGCAGGTCCGCGAACGAGACTAAGCGCCTGCCGGAATCCTTGAGCGACAAGATTAGCTTCTTATACGCCTCGACATTGAACGTTTTCATTTCTTGCGCCGCGAGAGCAGGTTGAACAACTCCTCTTCCACGTCCATGCCCAATCGCATTCGCGTGCTTTTCCACATGGATCCAGGAGCGAATGGCTTCCCGTTTTCCCCATCAGAAACTTCCAGCAAGGCCAGTATGCCGCCGCCGGTGTATATCCATGATTCTCCGCTATAAGGATCGTTTTTGATCACATGCCCGGGAACGCCTATGTCATCCGTCCGTTCCTTGACCACCCGGCTTTTCCAGACGTAAAATTTCCTTAACGAGTTGTCAGCAATCCGGCAATATGTGTACGCGCCGGAATATGGTTTTGCGAGGGACCGCACCAGCGCATGAATTTTCTTGGCGGACAAATTCCATTCTATCCTGCCATCCATCGGAAGACGGGGATGACATCTGAACGGTTTTACTTTTTTTATGGGCTGGATTTTCGGTTTGATAGTTCCATCCGCAAGCCCGTCCAGCGCTCGCAAAAACATGCCTGGGACCCGATTTTGAGCAAGGCGGTTTATATCATCTATTGTCGTATCATCCGCAAGGCGCATCTGCTCCTTGAGCAAAATCGGGCCAGAATCAATCTCTCCCGCCTCCATGAAATGCACTATAAACGCGATATTTTTCTCACCCATCAGAATGGCCCAGTTTGTGACCGCGTTTCCGCGATAACGCGGCAGATCTCCAAAATGGGCGTTTAACACGCCGAACCTGAACAGGTTGATGTGCTCTTTGCCTGCGATGGTGATCCAGTTCAGTGAAACACAAATGTCGGTGCCGGTTTTTTTTATAAACCCAACTGCGGTTTCGTCCAGTTTTTGCGCAGATAAAAAAGGTATGCCGTTTTCACGCGCCAGCTTCCGGAAATCAGATTCCGTCCTTTTGTATTCCGGCCTGGCTTTGGCCGTAATTATGCCGGTGATTTCATGCTTCCCGCCGCGCAATAACAGCCTGGCCGTATCATAAAGAATTTCCGTGCGCCCCATGATAAGGACTTTCACCATCAACTCCTTCTATTTGACGGAGGCCCGCCGCGCAACGCCATTGCCGGGCTGTGCGCCAGCGCGATCCCGACGGCTTTTTCAGGATCCCCGGTCAAACGCATTCCTTTTACAAGTTCCTCGCCCACCTTGAGCCCCGCTGTGTGAAGGTCAATGACGGGCTTTGGCCCCAAATATGCTGTTGTTACCGTCATCACGCCCGGAGCAACCCGCTTTTCCGGGATTTTGCGGATATTGAGCCTGTCCATGCTCTCGTAGTCCATCGCCCCGCTGATATGGACAACAGGTACTTCATTTTTAGCGAGCGACTTTAGGGACAGGCCGGTTTTCCCGCCAAGGACAAGCGACCTTGCATGGTGTTCGCATACAACAACACAATCCGCTTTGGCCGCGAAATCCCTCGCCACCCCCATCTCCTTTTTCCATCCATGAAGGGGATTGATGCGCTTGACTATGGCCCCGTTGTTTTTCAGCGCCCGATGGATTTCGTCGCCGAAAACGCCGGATCCGGCAAGAATAATATTTGACCTGAACACTTCTATTTCCGCTTCCATGAGCAACCGCAAGGCAAGCATGCCGACATACCGGAAAGTGCATAAACGCTTGTGAGTTTCACATGTTCCCAAAACGGGGACGCCCTTTCGTTCGCAAGCCCCGACATCTACGTCTGAATGCCTGACCTCCCAAGGCTCGCACATCAATGTTATCGCCGAGCCTGTTTTCATGCGGCTTATGAAATCCGCGTCCAAAGGCCGGACAAAGCCGGTGTTTGTCACAAGGTCGGCGTTCTTGGCATGTTTGTGCGGCGGATCAAACGTTACCTTTATCCGGTTGGATATATTTAATTCCCCGGCGAGCCCGCGCAACCGTTTTGCCACCTTTTTCGCGGTTCCGTATGGTGAGTCCTTTGCAACTGCGACAACATGTTCGCAGCCAGCCATGGCGGCTATCAAAGGCGTGCAGGCAAAGGCTCCTGACGCGGCCTCAGTTAAAACGTTCATCTTTTTCAAATCAAGCTTGAAATCAGCTATCGCGGATTCCGCGAGCCTCTTAAAACGTCTGAGGGAAAATGTATCGTTCAATGGTTATATGCCGCTCAAACTTTTCAAGCGAACCTTTTGAGCCATTCTTCAAAGCTGATAAGCGACCATATCAGCAGACGCCTGTTCGTCCTGCCTTCAAGGTGGCCGTCCACTAAGCCCAGCACTGTCTTGCGGTCCATGTACTCGTATATCCTTGCGTTGTCATTGTAGAGAATCCGCCGCACGTAATCAATGCTCTCGCCCTTAAACCAGCTTGCGTCCGGCGCCGTGAATCCCTGTTTTATCCTTGTGGTCACTTCCTCTGGTATATACCGCTCCATCATCCTGCGAAGGACAAGCTTTCCGTCCCGCGTTTTCTCGAAATACCTGGCCGCTTTCGGTCCGAATTCGTTTTCGTTAAGCCGGGCCACTTCGCCAAGGTTGCCAAGTTTCATCTTTACCGGGGTCTTCATGGCGAAGTCCACCAGGTCGTTGTCCATGAAAGGCGCCCGCGTCTCCAGCCCGTGGGCCATGCTCAATTTGTCCTCCACCATGAAAAGCCCGTGCAGGAACGTCTTCGCCTCGAAATAAAGCGAATGGTTTATATAATCCTCAGCCGTGTTTATCTTTTTCACATGGCCGTTGAACATTTTGCGGAATATGTCCCGCGTCCGCACGTGCTTCACGTCGCTCCACACCGGAGCGAATATCCTGTCCCGGGTATCATCGTCCGGGATGAGCCTCTGCCAGAAGGCGTAATACTTGTCCACATAGCTTTCGAAATTTCCGTTCACCGCGGCGCGGTAATACCGCCAGGGATAGCCGCCGAACATCTCGTCCCCACCCGCGCCGGAGAGTATCACCTTGCAGAACCTGGAGGCCAGGCGGGCCGCGCAATAGTTGGGATAGCTCTGGCCCACCCTGGGGTATTCCAGGCTTCCGGTGACGGCGCCGATGACCCGCTCCATGTCCCCCGATTTCAGGACCATCTCGTAATGTTCTGTCTTGAACAGGTATGACATGTATTCGGCCTTGGCCCGCTCGTCAAACCCCATTTCCATGCCCGAGGCGGAGGTCAAATCGAATCCCACCGTGAACGTCTTGATATACGGCAGGCTTTTTGCCGCCACGGCTGTTATGGAGCCGGAGTCCAGCCCGCCGCTCAAGTAGCTGCCCAGGTCCACGTCGCTTACCAGCTGCCGGTGTACGGCCTGCCTGAAAAGGAAATCAAGCCGCGCGACGCATTCATCGGCGTTGACCGGCTTTTCCGGCTCGGTGAAATCATAGTCCCAGTATTGGACGGGAGGCCCGGCGGTCCCGTTCCCGGCGTTTATCGTCATATGCGAGGCGGCGGGGAGCATTTTCACGTCCTTGAAAAAAGTCTTGTCCGTGAAGATGTTCTGGAACGTGAAATATTCGAGCAGCGCCTCTTTGTCCAACTGTGTTTGATATGAACCGTGCGCCAGAATCGCCTTTATCTCGGATCCGAACAGGAACTGTCCGCCGCTCTGAAGATAGTAAAGGGGCTTCATCCCATACCTGTCCCTGGCCAGGAAAAGCTCCTTGTTTTTCGCGTCCCATATGGACAAGGCGAACATCCCGTTGAACTTGCCCAGCGCCTCTTTCCCCCATTGGGCGTATGAATGAAGGACAACCTCCGTGTCTGAACGTGAATGGAACCTGTGCCCCAGCCCCTCCAGCTCTTTGCGCAGTTCCATGAAATTGTATATTTCACCGTTGTAGGAGATTGTAAGCCCTCCGTCGCCGGTGGCCATAGGTTGGGACGCGGCGGAGCTGACGTCGATTATGGCAAGGCGCCTGTGGCCAAGGCCGATGGGGCCAAGCATGGCAATCCCTTCGCCGTCAGGGCCCCGGTGGGCTATGGCCCGTGTCATTGCAAGCACGCTCTCCCGGTTGGCCGGAGAGCCGTCCAGATTGACCGCGCCGCATATTCCGCACATCGTGAAATGACCTTGTTATCGCAATGATTTTAAGCAGTCCACCACATACGCGTAATCGCTTTCGTCCATCCGGTTGTGAAGCGGGATGGCCATGCTTTTCGTGGCGCAGGCGTATGCGTTCGGGCAGTCAGCGGGTTTCAGCCCGTACCGGCGCGAATAATAGCCCAGGGTATGCGCGGCGTGGGTTCCGGGGCGCGTGGCCACCCCCATGGCGGCCAGCCGGTCCATTATTTCATCCCGTCCCGCCGGGGCCTTGTCTTCGTCCACCATTGTCACAAAAGCCTGCCAGCCATGCTCGTGCCCCTCCGGAGTGTTGGGCAGGCGCAGCCAGCCGATGTCCGCAAGTTCACGCATGTAATATTGCGCCCACCGCCTGCGCTCCGCCAGAAATCCGTCCAGTTTCCTCAACTGAACCAGCCCCACCGCCCCCTGCAGGTCCGTCATCCGGTAGTTGAATCCAACATCATTAAAATCGGGGAGCAGATATGGTTTTGGAGATTGGTGGCGCGCTTCCTCGGGGGAGGATGCGCCGTGGTTTCGCAGCATGTTCACTTTGCCGGCCAGCGCGCCGTCGTTGGTGGTGATCATCCCCCCCTCGCCGGTGGTGATAATTTTGCGCGGGTGGAATGAGAACGCCCCGGCCACACCCAAAGACCCGGCGGGCTGGCCTTTGAACGATCCCCCTGCCGCGCACGCCGCGTCCTCCACGATGATTGCGCCTTTCACCGCCTCGGCCAGAAGGTCCATATCGGCGCACAGGCCGAAAAGATGGACGGCGATGACAGCCTTAGTGCGCGAAGCAACTTTCGCCCCAGCGCTTTTATGGCCGATGTTGAACGTCGCCGGGTCGATATCGGCGAAGACCGGCGTTGCCCCGCAGTACTCCACGGCGTTGGCCGTGGCCACCCATGTGAAGGATGGGACTATAACCTCGTCCCCCGGCCCAATGCCCGCCGCCTTGAGGATCAGGTGCAGGGCGGTGGTGCAGCTTGTGGTGGCCACCGCGTGTTTGACCCCCTGGCGAAGCGCGAAGGCTTTTTCAAACTCGGCCACTTTGGGCCCCTGGGTCAGCCAGCCTGTTGAAAGGGGGCCCAATAGCGCGCGCCACTCCTCCTCGCCGGTGGAAGGCAGGGCTATGGGAACCGTCTTTACCGGTTTGGGCGCGGCATGGCCTGTTGAAGAAGCTTTCATCTTGCTATTATCGGCAAATCTGTCCATTACCTTTATTCTTTAAGATGGCCATAATCCCGGCGGTGGGAGCGCAATCAAAACAAATGAGGCTTTAAGCCCGTATTATAACCGAAGCTGTCCATAACCGCTGTATGGCCCCCAAAAGGGGACGCATGTTTTATTGGCCAGCCCTCTATTGTTTCGGGGCAAAACCGCCGATAATATATAATCCTGCTAACTAATTGGATTGCCGGATGAGCAGACCCGCGGTGACGAAGCATGACCACAGGAGCGGCCCGCTATGTGCGGAGTAGGCTCCATATTCAACATGTCCATGGAGCCGGTGGCCGGGCTTGAGGCCGGGCTTGCGGCCATGAACCACCTTCAGGCCCACAGGGGGCCGGACGGGGCGGGGACATGGCGGCACAAGTCCGGTTTTGTGGGCCTTGCGCACAGGCGGCTTAGCGTCATCGACCTTGAGACCGGCGCCCAGCCCATGGAAAACGGGCATGGCAAGGTCATCTCGTACAACGGCGAGATATACAACTACAAGGAGCTTCGCTCCGAGATCGGCCCGGAAATCTTCCACACGGCGTCGGACACGGAGGTGGTGCTCAAAGCTTACGAAAAATGGGGCGCCGGGTGCCTGGAACGGCTCCGGGGAATGTTCGCCTTTGCCATGTGGGACGAAAGGCGGCATCGCCTTTTCCTCGCCCGGGACAGGTTCGGGGTGAAACCGCTGTATTACACAGTAATCGGCGACGTGCTTTACGCAGCCTCGGAGATAAAGGCCCTGTTGCCGTTCGTGGAAAGGATAGAGACCGACCCGGATGGTTTCCGGGACTATCTTGCGTTCCAGTTCTGCCTGGCCGGAAAGACCCTTTTCAAGGGAATCCATGAATTGCCGCCGGGGCACTATCTGACTGCCTCGTCTTCCGGAATCCAGGTCACCCGTTACTGGGAAGTGCGTTTCAAGCCCGATTTCGACCATACCGGGAAATATTTTTCCGAAAAGCTGCGGGGCCTTATCGAAGATTCGGTGCGGGCGCATCTTGTGTCGGACACGCCGGTCGGGGCGTATGTGAGCGGCGGGGTGGACTCCGGCGTAATATCATCCCTGGCGGCGGACCAGGCCCCGGAAGGTTTCTGCGGATTTAACGGCAGGTTCCCGGAAGGGGAGGAATACGATGAAAGCCGCTATGCGCGCGACCTTGCCGGGTGGAAACATTTCCCTATACATGTGCTGGACATCACTTGCGGCGATTTTGTCGAAAACATCGGCAAGGTCATCTACCACCTGGATTTTCCGGTGGCCGGGCCGGGATCTTTCCCTCAGTATATGGTGTCGCGCCTTGCTTCCGAACATGTAAAAGTGGTGCTCGGCGGGCAGGGGGGGGACGAGATTTTCGGCGGTTACACCCGCTACCTTGTGGCCTACTTCGAGCAGTGCCTCAAGGGAGCCATAGACGGCACCATGAAAAGCGGCAACTTTATCGTCACATACGAGTCCATCATCCCGAACCTGATGAGCCTGCGAAACTACAAGCCTATGCTCCAGCAATTGTGGAAGGACGGGATTTTCACGGAAGACATGGACAAACGGTACCTGCGGCTGATAGATCGCGCCGGTTCATTGAAAGAAGAAATCAACTGGGGGGCGCTAAACGGCGATTATTCCCCATACGACGCGTTCAGGAAAGTGTTCAGGGCGAAGAACGTGGGGAAGGAGTCGTATTTCGACTGCATGACCCATTTCGACTTTAAGACCCTGCTCCCCGCCCTTTTGCAGGTGGAGGACAGGATGAGCATGGCGCACGGGCTCGAATCGCGGGTGCCGTTTTTGGACCACTCGATTGTGGAGTTCGCCGCCACGTTGCCGGCCAACGTGAAGTTCAAGAACGGCGAACTGAAGCATATATTCAGGAAGACCATGGACTATGCCCTTCCAAAGTCCATACTTTCCCGCAAGGACAAGATGGGATTCCCTTTGCCGCTGACAGACTGGATCAACGGTCCCATGAGAGGATTCGTAAATGATATCCTAGGATCCAAGCGGGCAAGGGAGCGCGAGCTTGTGAACAACGGCGCGGTGATAAAAAAGATCGCCGAAGAGCCGAAGTTCGGCAGGAAAATCTGGGGCCTTTTGTGCCTGGAGCTGTGGCAGACTACTTTCCACGACCAGGAGGCCAAATTCAAGGAAGCTTTAAAAACGGGAGTTGCGGTCAGATGAAAGTTCTTATAACGGGCGGCGCTGGATTCATCGGTTCAACCCTTGCGGACAGGCTTACGGCGCGGGGCGATACCGTGCTGGTGATGGACAATTACGCCACTGGGCGCCGGGACAATGTGACGGCGGGGCCCAGGCTTGAGATCGTCGAGGGGACCATCGCGGACGAAGGGCTGGTGCAATCGGCGTTCGACAGGTTCAAGCCGGAGATCGTGGTCCACGCCGCAGCGTCGTATAAGGACCCGGAAGGATGGGAAGAGGACGCAAGGACCAACGCCCTTGGCACGGTGAACATCGTGCGCGCCGCAAAAAAGGTTGGCGCGCTCAGGCTGATATATTTCCAGACCGCCCTTTGCTATGGTCTAAAGCCCATCGAACAGCCGATCACGCTCTCCCACCCGGTAAAGCTGGAAGGGAGCAGCTATGCCATCAGCAAGACCGCCGGGGAGGCGTACATAGCCTTGAGCGGGATGGACTTCATCTCCTTCCGGCTGGCAAACGCATACGGGCCAAGGAACCTGAGCGGCCCGCTCCCAACCTTTTACAGCAGGCTCACATCCGGCAGGAAATGTTTCGTGATGAACACCCGGCGGGACTTTATCTTTGTGGACGACCTTGTGGACGCGGTGGTCAAAGCGGTGGACGGGACCGGATCGAAAGGTTACTACCACATAAGTTCGGGCAGCGATTTTTCTATTGAAGAACTTTACGACTCCACGGTCAAGGCGCTTAAGCTTGATCCGGCTCCGGAGGCGGAGAAAAGGGAGCGCAACCCGGACGACGTGTTCTCCATACTTCTGGATCCGTCCAGTACCGAAAAGGATTTTAACTGGAAGACTTCCACGCCGCTTCAGGCCGGTATCGCCAAGACCGTTGCATACTATCAGCAATTCGGAATCAGCCAGACATATACGCATTTAAAGCAGGTAAATGAATAGGGATTTTGGCGCGCTTTCCGGCGCTACGGTCCTGATAACCGGCGGGGCAGGGTTCGTCGGCTCAAATCTCGCGCGGATGGTCCTTTCGCTTGGCGCGGGAAAAGTCCACATTGTGGACAACCTGCTTTCCGCCGAGAAGGGGAACGTCCCGGCCGACTCCCGGGTGAAATTCACGGAAGGATCCATAACAGACGATTCCGTCCTTGCCTGCGTTGCGGACGAGTACGACCACATTTTTCATCTGGCGACGTTCCACGGCAACCAAAGCTCCATTTCCGATCCGCTGAAGGATCATGCGAACAACCTTTATCCAACGCTACGGTTGCTTGAACATGTGAAGGGCTTTAAGAAACTCCGCAAATTCGTTTATTCCGCCGCCGGGTGCGCGGTGGCGGAGAAGACAATGGACGACGCGGAGGCCACGGTGGAGGAGGACCCCGTGTCGCTTGCCATGGACAGCCCCTATTCCATCTCCAAGATCGCCGGGGAGTTTTACGCCGTCTATTACCATAACCGTCATAAAGTTCCCACCGTCCGCGCCCGTTTCCAGAATGTTTACGGCCCGGGGGAGATACTGGGGGCCGGGCAATGGCGCGGCACATACGCCACGGTCTGGCGGAACGTGACCCCGGTTTTCATATACAAGGCGCTAAAGGGGGTTGCGCTGCCGGTGGAAGGGGATGGCGCCGCCACGCGGGACTTCATATTTGTGGAGGACATCGTCCGCGGGCTTATCAGCTGCGCGTTATATGGCGAGGGTGGCGATGTTTACAACCTCGCATCGGGAGCGGAAACCTCCGTCCGCAAATTGGCGGAGACGATCAACAGGATCGCGGAAAACCGGGGGGGGATTGAAAAACTTCCGGGGCGCGGCTGGGACAAGTCCGGCAAGCGGTTCGGCAGCGTGGTGAAGTCCAGGGAGAAGCTCGGTTTCACGGCGGACGTTGGCCTGGAGGAGGGATTGCGCAAGACCGTAGAGTGGACGAAAGCCAACATGGCGGTGATCGAAGGATGTATCGCCCGGCACGCAGAAAAGATGAGCGCCGCCGCAAACCGGATTTGAAACAAGACCGTTTCCCTGATATTAAAAACAACATGAGTTCACACCAAAAAGCGGGAGACGATACCGGTGACGTTTGGACGCTATCGCATGAGCGTCTGCAAGAAGCGGGAAAGATCGCCATTTTCGGCGCGGGGTCGGCGGCGGGCATGATCATCCGCCAGTTCAAGTCGTCAGGTGTTCCAATCGCCTGCGTGGTGGACAACGATCTGTCGCGCTCCGGCGGGAATATATGTGGGCGCAAAGTGGAGCCCCCCTCCAGGCTTCTGGCTGGAAACATTGATTACATAGTCCTGGCGTCCGAACCGGGATATCCAGCCATATCAAGACAGCTCCAGCAAATGGGATTTTCGGAATTCCATGATTTCGCCTCGTTCAGATTGTTCCTGGAGGATGATGATGCGAGGGGTGGAATGTGGAAAGCGTTTGCGTTGCTTCGGGAGAAGGGGCTTGGGGCTCTGGCGCATGTCCCGCTTGCCGTTCGCCTGCTTTCCAAAATATTCCGGGAAGTGGCCATATCCGGCAAAGGGAGCGATATATGCCTTGAAAACGGCTTCCTTCCTTTGACCACGCACTACTACTCCCCGGTCCCCGACCTGGATGACCTGAAAAAGCGTGATGTATGGTCTGTCAAAAGCCGGCTTGCCGGCATTGATTTTCGCGAGCGGGAACAGCTTGAGCTTCTTGAAACGCTGGGCCGTGAATACGGGGCGCAATGCCGCTGGCCTGGGCGCTCCACGGGCGATCCGACGAAATACCACACCGGCCATGATGGCTTCAGCTTCGGATGCGCCGCCGCTTTGTACTCGATGATCAGGCATTTAAGGCCGCGCCGGATTGTAGAAATCGGTTCCGGAATGTCGTCGCTGGTGATCCAGCAGGCCATCGGGGCCAATTCAGACAATGGCGCCGCTTGCCGGCACACCATCATAGATCCCTATCCAAGGGTGGGAGGCTGGCTTGGAGGAGTGGAAATAATCGAAAGCCGGGTGGAGTTTTTAACGCCGGACATTTTTGGCGAACTGGCGGCCGATGACATCCTGTTCATTGATTCGTCCCATTCGGTGAAGATCGGCGGCGACGTCAATTATCTATATCTGGAAATACTTCCGCGCCTTGCCAATGGAGTGTCGGTACATGTCCATGACATCGCCATGCCGTATGAGTATCCAGTGGAGTACGCCACTTCTGAAGTCTTCCGCCAGTTCTGGACTGAGCAATATTTATTGCAGGCGTTCCTAAGCCTCAATGAGCGGTTTGAGATATTGCTGGCGATGACCAGCATTATGAAGGACCATCCGGAGGAGTTTAAAAAGGCGTTTCCGTTTTATGATCCGGCGCTTCACAAGCGGATCAGCAGCTCATTCTGGTTCAGGCGCAAGCCCGCCTGATCAGGCGGCGGGAGCGCTGTCCCAGTCCGCCGGAATGATTTCGCCGTTCCTGGTGACAAAGATTATCCTGCCCGGAGCGATGGCGCGCGCTATTTCCCATATGTTCTGGTACGTCTCGACGATTTCACCCAAAGAGTAGCTCATTGTAGGAATTATCACAATGTCCGCGCCGAAATTGCGGAGGGCCTCCTGCGTGCCGTTCCCAAGACTGTCCCAGAACAGGAACCCGTTTTCCTTGAGCGCAAGCGGAGTGATCCGTTTGCCCGGCTTCAAGTTTTCGCTGATGCGTGACTCGTGGCATGCGAAAAGCACATCGCTGTCCAAAGTCTTTACGACAAGCGGCAGAAGCGGCCGTATCACCTGCGGCCTGGCGGAGCGGAAAACTATTACCTTTCGCGCCGCCAGCTTGTGCGCTTCAATTCCTGCGCGCCAATTCCTGCCGAACATGCACCTGCCCGCTATGCTCCGCGTCATGTTCTGCGTGATTCTTCGCAAAGC
Organism: Nitrospinota bacterium; assembly: GCA_016235255.1. Lineage (NCBI taxonomy): Bacteria > Pseudomonadati > Nitrospinota > Nitrospinota bacterium. The sequence goes on from JACRLM010000105.1 coordinate 26,560, forward strand.
CGCGATGCCATGGTAGGTGAATATGCCGTCAATCTCCTGCGCGGCGGCGATCGCTTTGCTGATTCCCCATGGAAGCGCCGGCAAAATTCCGGAAGTGGCATTTTTTACGCCAAATTCGTTTATGGCATCCTCAATCTGCGCCGCCAAAACGCTGTAACTGTGCTTGCCGGACAAGTACACTTCTTCATGCGCCGTCCGGATCATTTTTTCCGCGAAATCCACGTCGGCGATTTTCTCCAGCGCTTCGTCCATGTCCGAAAAATCCCTTTTTATCGGGATGTAATGCCGTCCTGGCTCCAGCGCGCCGTCATACCGCCCCTCCACAAGTATCTGGAGGGTCATGGTGGCCGCCGCCTCCAGATGGCGCGGGCCCAGCGCGAAGAACTTGTAATCGTCCCACCCCGGCGGCATTTGCCTGGCCAGCGCTTCAAATTCAATATAAGGGGATGATCGAAGGATGCGTCCCACCTGGCGTTTGATCTCTCCCCGGCGGTTAAGGACGCTCACGCCGGATTCGCAACCGATGGTGCACTTGCCATCGGCGAGGAACTTAAGCCATTTCTCTCCATAGATCGTGTCTTGCATCTTGGTCGAAATGTCGCACTTAAGGCCCAGTTTGGCGGCTCCGCTGGATGCGGCGCCGGCAATCTTGCTTTTTAACTGCCCCTGGCTCCCAAACTGGAACGGGAGGTTCCTTGCGCGATACACCACGTCCATGGCCCTGCTTGCGTAGGGAGTGATAAACTGCCGCGCCCTGGCCATCGCTGGTTCGTCAATATAGCCGGTCATGCACTTGCGGAACACAGCCCTGCCGCTCATGCCGGTGTAAATAAGCCTGTAAAGCGGCTCGTCAAAAACGCTGAAAATTACGGCGACCTTAAGCTCGTCAAGCCATTCGTCCAGAAGTTCGGAGAAGTCGTACTCATCCTGGGGCATGGCGATTTTCAGGCAGTCGAGGTCACGCACCCAGCCTAGCTTTCGCCTCCATTCCTCGAAGCCCGGCGTGTCCAGGAATCGCGGGCTCCAGAACGAGGTGTGAAGGATGGCCGCATCCCACCTGTGCTTTCTTATCCATGCAGCCGGAGGGGCGAGCACGTTGAAATAGAGGATGTCATGTTTGTTTGCGGATGCTTCCATCACACGGCGGTGGGCCGTGAAATTCGACCGCTGATATTTGTACGGATTCGGGTCCCAGTACAGCATCAGAATCCGTTTGCAGGGATTTTCCGCCATGTCCTTTCTTATTTGCCCTCTATGTGGCCTGCGAGCGCCTTGTCAAATTCACTGATGAACGACTCGTATGTATAACGCCCGCTTGCGATCAGGTCATTGTACGCGTTTTCCACAAGCCTTCCGCAAAGCTCCCCGTCGTTGAACATCATTATTACTTCATCGAAATTGGAGAAGTCTTTCTTTAGCGGAATGTAGTGGACCATCGGTTTCATCATGCCGGAATATTCCCCCTCGAAAAGTATCTGGACGCACATGAATGCCGCCGCCTCGAAATGCCGGGCGCTTATGGTCCGGTAGCTCATGTTATTGTCCAGTCTGGCAAGGCCGGCCCGCTGATACATTTCGCCGAACGGCATCTCAGGATTTTCCTCGTAAAGCTTTGCGCAGGCGTCAAACGCCTTGCCACCGATGTCCACAAGATCACTTCCCGATTCCACCCCCAGCATGCCCCGGCAGGAGCCCAAAAACCTGTTCCAGTCATCTCCATACAGCCGGCCCTTGCTTGTAAGGCCGATGTCCAGCTTCAACTTAAGCCCTTTTTGGGCGCACTTTTGGGCGAAAACGTCCCCGATCTCGTATTTCTCATATGTCCCTTTGCCCATATAGCATGGCACCGGCCTGCCCCTGTAGCCGATGTCCACCGGCCTTTGATCTCGGGGGAGCGAGAACCTGGCCGCGATCGCTGGCAGGGCGCCGTCCACATATGAGGGGATGCATGAACGCACATCCCTCGGGCCGGTGAACTTGAAATAGTAATCCTTGAACGCCGATGGGGCGAAGCAAGAATAAATAAGATCAATCCCGTATTCATTGATGAACTTGAACCTTTTTGCGCATCCGAAATGCTCGTCCTGGAAAAAGGCCACTTTTACGGAGCCATTTAGTCCGTTCAAAAACGAGCGGAATTCCGGATAACGTTCATCAAGAAAGTGGAGGGGATAAAATGCCGAATAATGGAGGACGATGGCCGCAAAACGCATTTTGCGGACAAACGGAGGAATTCCCATCTCCGCGTTCAGTCCCAAAACGTGGAAAGTGGAATATTTGTAAAATGACCGTATGCTTTCGTCCACAGTGGCGGCGTTGGCTTCAAGAAGATGCGTGTAAACAAGAAGGACTCCGCCAGCCTCGCCATTTCCCGGCAGGTTTTCCGGCAGTTCATCACCATAGACCTTGTGTGCGTAATTTAACTGCCTTTCCGGCCAGAAGAATGGATCGTTCTTGTGTACCAATCCATACAGCTTTTTCCGGAAAGCCAGGCTGTCCCGGGGGCATGTTGTTTCGCCATCATCAAGGGCGACGGTCTCCATGGAGAGGTCGTCAAACAGGAATATTATCCCCTTGGTGACCGCGCGGAGCGCGATTTCGGCCAGATTCCTGTATGGGGCGGCGGCCTTTTTGTGGCAGGGGATCACAGCCCATTCGAAGGCATTGCTCGATATGCCGATATCACGCATGTCGTCACTGGAAAGTTTTACGATGGAGGAAGAATAGCCGGCATATTTTATGTTGGAAGACGGGGGCTTTTCTTCAAAAGGCTCCCGCGCGAAAACGGTGATGGCCTTTCCCGGAAAAATCGCTGACACAGCGTCCTGATACCGCCGGAAACCGGCCCATGGGACCGAGCGGAACATCAACACGCCGGAACTTTCATCCACTCCCAATCCGCTCACCGGCCCCCATATTTTTGATTCCGCCCGAATTCAGATAAAGTTTATCCCATCAATACGATGCCCGCAAGAGACCGGCGTGAGCAGCTTGTTGTGACGCCGCAGTTGTTGAGGTAAAATTGCCCTTGCCGCGCCCAATTCCGGGAAGGGCCGGTTTGGCCGCTTTACGCCGCTCAAGTTTGCCTCGAACCGGGACGATAAATTAAACGTTGGGCGTCTTCGAAGTTCGCCGGATTGGAATAAGCCAACGCGCCGCCAGGATTTAGATGAACAAAAATAATGGGCCCGGTTACCGTGTGCTTCACGCCCCCATAAGAGCCCTTTACCAGCCGGCGCTTCTCACCCGGGGCCTGAGGGAGCATGGGGTGGAAGTGGACCTGCTGTATATAGACGCGGACAAAAATCCCAATTACTCATCCTTCACTTTCGAAGAGCCGGGGCAGATCATCCTGCAATCAGACGGATTGCTCAATCCGGCGGTCATGGAGTATTTCCTGTCCGCGCTGGACAGGTATGACATATTCCACTTCCATAGCGGATACACCCTGTTCCCATGGTTCTATTACGGGGCCGACCTGGAAATCCTGAGGAAAGCGGGGAAAAAGGTCTTTTTGAGCAGGTGGGGATGCAGGGACGGGAGGACGCCATCTGATTTTGACCGTGACGAAGGTTTGTGCTCCGGATTTTGTCCGATGTACGGCAAGTCATGCACCGACGAAATCATCGGCAAACGGCTCGAACGCGAATCGGAATGGGCCAATGTGATCATAAACCACGAGCCCGATTTTACCGGGACTAATTCATCCGCGGTGTTCCTTCAAGGGTCGATAGACATAAACTTCTGGCGTCCGGGCCTGCGGATACCCGCGGAGCATGCGCTTCCCGCAAAAAAAGAGGGCGAAGTGCGTGTACTGCATGCAGTGGGCGGAAATAACCGGGGTGACGTGAAAGGTTCGGCGGTGATAAAAGGGGCGATGGAGGATCTTGCCCGGGAGGGATTGCGGGTTGACTACAGGGAAGTGACCGGGATATCGTTCCGCGACCTGCGATACCATATTCTGCAGTCCGACCTGGTGATAGACCAGTTGCGATACGGCTCGTTCGGATCTTTTGCGCGCGAATCAATGGCGCTGGGAGTCCCCGTCATCGGCCATGTTTCAGGCCGTCAAAGGATCCATTACAAGAATCTTCCGGTTGTTGAAGCCACGGTGAATAACGCCAAAGACGTTATCAGAGGTATGCTGCTTTCCGGAACGGAGAGAAAACGAGCCGGGCTTTTGTCCAGACAGTACGCCGAAGAGAACTTCGATTACAGCAAGGTGACATGGAAACTGGCTGAGTTATATGAACGGGCGCTATCGGACCAAGGGCGGGATTGATGGCGATTTCAGGCGGAACCGTGGGCCAGGAAGGGACGGACAAGGCAAACCGCGACTTCTGGAATGAACTGTGCGGCAGCAACGCGGCGCGGGCCTTGGGGATAAAAGACCATTCGCCCGAATCGTTGAAAAGATTCGATGACTACTACCTGGGTTTCTATCCATACCTGCCGCAAATAATAAGGCCAAACGAGCTTAAAGGGCGCAAGGTGCTGGAGGTTGGGCTGGGGTATGGGACCGTCGGGCAGAAGATAGCCGAGCGCGGGGCCAGATACACCGGCATGGACATCGCCGAGGGGCCTGTGCGGATGATGCGCGGCAGACTGCGGGTGCAGGGCATGAACGGGCGAGCCATCCAGGGAAGCATGCTCGACGCCCCTTTCGCAAGCGCCTCGATGGACGCGGTGGTCTCCATCGGCTGTTTCCACCATACGGGCAACCTGCGCAAATGCCTTGAAGAGACGCGCAGGATTCTCAAGCCCGGCGGAGTGGCGGTAATCATGGTATATAATCAGTTTTCGCTGAGGCAGTGGATCAACTGGCCGGGGGGTAATTTGCGCGCCCTGGCCCGGGATTTCGGCGTGGGGCGAGGGCCTGAGACGGCAAGCGAGGACCAGAAAAAAGCATATGACGCCGGAGGCGGAGGGGAAGCGGCCCCGGAGACGGTCTTCTCATCGATCAGCCAGTTGAACAAGATGCTTTCCGGATTTTCAAGGGTCACGTTCCGCAAGGAGAATTGCGACGACCTTTATTTAAGGGGCAGGCTTGTGGCCCCCCGTCATCGGCTACTTCCAACGCTGGGAAGGCTTATGGGGCTGGACATATATATAAGGGCCGTAAAGTAGCGGCGCGCGAGGCGGCCTTTATTGCGCCGCCGCATCAGCGCTTGATGTTATTATATTAAACCTATTACGCATTAACCTGGACGCATGAGCGAAAAAGACTCTCCTTTGAAACATGCCGGGTCCATTCCCATCACAGGAGCCGTTGACGGCTCCCCTATGCCGTTTCATTCCATAGTGGCAAGTCCCGATGGCGGTTTTTTCCTTTCCGACGAATTCAACCATCGCGTCCTGAAGGTTTCGGATGGTGGCGAGGTGGTCTCGGTCATCGGAAAGCGGGGCGGCGGTCCGGGTGAGTTCTGGTATCCACGCGGCATGGCCGTCGTCCAAAACGCCGGAGTTATGGAACTTGTGGTGTGCGACGCGTGGAACCACCGCATCCAGCGGTTCGGCATGGACGGCGGCCACATCGGATCGTTCGGCTCGGTTGGGAACGGCGGAAGCGGATTTGACGAGCCAACGGCCGTTCTAGACGCCGGGGAGGGGCATGTATGGATACTGGACCGGTGCAACCACAGAGTTAAAAAATGCGCCCTTGGCGGCGTGACCGTTTACGTTTTTGGCGGGTATATGACAAGGGTGGCCGAACAGGCGCAAAATGACCTCTTGATCCTGCTCGGCGCGGGGGCGGCCAGCCGCGGGCTTAATTACCCGATGTCCTTTGCACGGCTGGATGACGGGACTTTTGTGATAGCCGACACCGGCTCGCGCCGCCTCGTTCATGTAACTAAAACCGGTGATTATACAAAAATCGTTAAGTTGGACGTTGAAGGCCATCCGCCATACCATTTCCCCGTCTCGATCACGCCGGTTGACGGAAGCGTTGTACTGGTGGGAGCAGTTGGCTCCGCTCCAAGAATCATGGATATCAAGAAACCGTGGCTGTCTGTGGAGGCGACGTTTGACGCCGATATATCACGCCCCCCCGCCGCCTTGTCGCGCAAAAGGGGGGATGGCGTCACGGAAATATTCATCGCCGATGGCGTCAGGAAAGTCGTAGACCGTTATGAGTTTGACCATGAAAAATGGAACAAGCTTGCGGCGGCCGCGGCGCCACATGATTTCCCCGATGAAGAAGAGTTGAAGACTGTTCCAAACCACTGGACGGAAAAATGCGGTGATGAATGGCGGATTTATCTGGATTGCGCCCCGAAGGGCAAAGTGACGGACGGCAAATTGAGCTGGTATGCCGGTGCATGCAGGTCGTCCGCCATCTCCGCGGCCAGGGGGCTTATGGAGACGGAAAGCGAATTGCTGCGGGCGGTGGCGTCGCATTGCGAGGCAATGGAAGCGGTCTACGGCGCAAAAGACAGGGCCGCCGCTTCCGTGGCGAACGAAGCGGCGATGAAAGAGGCCCTTTCGGCCAAGTTGCTCCAGAAAAAGCGTTCAATGTTGCGTTGGGCGCTGATGGAAGACATGGCCAGGCTTACGGATGTTTTTGCGGGTGATACGTGGATGGAGCGTCTTTCCGGCGAGCGCGCCGATTTTCAGCAATTAATGGAAAGCGAACTTGAAGCGCGTGGCAAGGATTTCGCGGAAATCGTTGTCTGGCTGTCGGAGAGGCTAAATAGCCCGGGAACTGTGCATGTGAAAGCATGCGCTCATGCTTTCGCCGCGGCGGGCTTCCTGCTGGATCACATCAAGTACACAAGGAAGTCGATCATGCTTCTGGGGGGCGCTCCTGAAAATGTCCAACCGCTGGAAAGCGAGAAGTTCATCTCAGCCCTGCTTGAACCTTATGGATCCGACAGCCTGAATTACTCGAACAAGGTGTTAACAATCATAGCCCACGCATGCGTGGTATGGGACTATGTTGAAACGGCGGACTTTGTTTACAAGGCGCTGGAAACCCGGCACGAGACATACCGCCGGGCCAATCCAATGCAGGCGCTGGAGGCCGCCGAGCGCTTTCAAAGGCATGGCGAGCTTTTCTTTTCCGGCAAATTCATAAGCAGGTTCTCAACTTCTGAAGGCGGCGGGGCCGCCGACTGGCAAAAAGCCTCCAGGCGCCAGGAGATATTGTCCAGTCAGCTTCCCACAATACGCCTTGTCGAAGGGGAATTGATCAGTGGCGCTTTAGGGCAAGGTCTTTCTCTCCCCTCCGGCGCCGACGCCGGTTATTTGAAAAGCATCCACCTCTTGCATCCATACACAGCCAAGGCGATAAGGCCGCATTTAATACTTCCGCTTTCGGCGTCCAGGCTCATCGTCAGTGATGTCTGGGCGCAGGAACTTTTCCTGTGCGAGGAGGATGACGGCGCATGCCGCCTCAGGCCGCTATTGGACAACCCGGCCGTGATAACTTGCCTGGACCGGGCGCCATCAGGCGAAATTCTTATGGTCATGCGGACGAATCCCGCTGATCCGAACGGCGGTTATATGCTCAAGATTCTGAACATTGAAACCGGCGTCATCACAGACATCCCCGCCGTTGTTTATCAGGGCGAGCCGCTTGTGCCCTACAAGGCTTATTACAATTCCAGCGGCCTTATCGTTTATGACCAGATTGGAGCCAAGGGGATTTTCAGGGTTTCCGGAGATTTTATGAGTTGCGAGTTGATCGGCGCTCCTCCTGTAGAGCTTGGGGAGATCAAGATTGCGGGCGGACGTTTTATTGCCACGGCGTTCCCGGCGGACGCCGCGGTGCGCGAATTCGATCCGGAGGGAGGAGAATGGAAATTTGTTGATGACAACCATTTGCTCACCCCGGTGAGCGCGGCTAAAAACAAAGAGGGAATCCTTTTTGTCGCCACGGACACGGGTGTGCAGGCCTACGGCGCCGATGGCAGGGCCATATATCAGATAGGGGCGCTTTTGTCCGGCGGGGCGGAAATGAAACTTGACTCCCAATGCCTGTCCATCATGGCCGATGCCCGGTTTCTTGGAGGAGACCTTCTGGCCGCCGACGCTAAAAACAACGCCATCCATATTTTTAAACAGGTAAGCGTCAAATGAACGCAGCAACCGGCAATGTCAAAGTGGCTGTGATCGGAGCTGGCTACTGGGGGAAAAACCTTGTCCGCAATTTCCATTCGCTCGGCGCGTTGAAGTCCGTTTGCGACAGCGATCCGAACACGCTGGCCGGTTTCCAACGGCAATATCCGGGCGTTTGCGGCGCGTCCACTGTCAAGGAGGTCCTTGATGACCCGGAGGTGAACGCCGTCGCCATAGCCACTCCCGCCGAAACCCATTATTCGCTGGCCGTGGCCTGCCTTGAAGCGGGCAAGGCGGTGTATGTGGAAAAACCCCTTTGCTTGAACGTGGACGACGGCGAAAAACTTCTCAAGCTTGCGGTTGATAAAAAAACAATATTGATGGTGGGGCATCTGCTCCAATACCACCCGGCGGTCATAGCGCTCAAAAAACTTGTGCACGGCGGCGAACTTGGGCGGCTGCAGTACATATATTCAAACCGGTTAAATCTCGGGAAGATACGCACGGAGGAAAATATCCTTTGGTCGTTCGCCCCGCACGACATCTCCGTGATCCTTTCGCTAACGCGCCAGACGCCGGACAGCGTGGCCAGTTTCGGCTCCTATTTCCTGCACAAGACGATTGCGGACGTGACGCTGAGCAACCTTACTTTCCCCTCTGGGGTGAGCGCGCATATATTCGTCAACTGGCTGCATCCGTTCAAGGAGCAGAAGCTTGTGGTGGTGGGGGACAGGAAAATGGCCGTGTTCAACGACATGGAGCCGGAGGAGAAGCTTCTGCTGTATCCGCACGTGATCAACTGGCGCGGGGGCGTGCCGGTGCCGGACAAGAAAGAAGCCATCAAAGTGGAACTGGAAAAGACCGAGCCGCTGGAAAATGAATGCAGGAGTTTTATAAGGGCGGTGGAAACGGGTGTTCCGCCATTCACCGACGGCAGGGAAGGGCTCGATGTGTTAAGGGTGCTGACAGCTTGCCAGGCCTCTATGGAACAAGGCGGGCGCGTGATAAGCCTTGCCCGCCATGCGCAAGGGCATGAGGAAAAAGCGGATCACTTTGTCCATGAAACGTCCGTGGTGGACGACGGGTGCCGGATAGGGGCGGGGACGAAGATATGGCATTTTTCACATGTGCTCAAGGGGAGCGTTGTCGGCGGGAAATGCAACATCGGCCAGAACGTGGTGATCGGGCCGAACGTGACGGTGGGGAACGGGTGCAAGATACAGAACAACGTCTCGGTGTATGAGGGGGTGACGCTGGAGGACGACGTGTTCTGCGGGCCGTCCATGGTGTTCACAAACGTGATGAATCCGCGCTCCCATATCGCCCGCAAAAGCGAGTACAAGGCCACCCTGGTGAAAAAGGGGGCGACAATCGGCGCGAACGCCACGATAGTTTGCGGGATAACGCTTGGGAGCTTTTGCTTCATCGGGGCGGGGGCGGTGGTCATCCGCGACGTTCCGGACCATGCGCTGATGGTGGGCAATCCCGCCGTCCAGAAAGGGTGGATGTGCCATTGCGGGGTGAAACTCGCGTTCCGCAAAGAAAAGGCGGTCTGCGGCGCGTGCGGGACCAGGTACACTCATAAAAAAGGCGCCGTGTCGCCAGCGCCGTGAAAATTTTGACGATCGCCGGAGCCAGGCCGCAATTCGTGAAAGCGGCGGTGGTCAGCAGGGCCATAGCCGCATATAACGCGCGCGCCGGATCCGTCCGGTTGACCGAGGCCATCCTGCATACCGGCCAGCATTACGACCATAACATGAGCGGCGTGTTTTTCGCGGAGATGGAAATCCCGGAGCCGGCCGTCAACCTGTCCATAGGTTCCGGGCTTCACGGCGAGACGACAGGGGCCATGATCGCCGGTATCGAGCGGGAGATAATCGGAAGGAAGCCGGACATCGTCCTGGTTTACGGCGACACTAATTCCACAATGGCGGGCGCATTGGCGGCGGCGAAATTGAACGTCCCGGTGGCCCATGTGGAGGCCGGCCTGCGAAGTTTCAACCGCCGGATGCCCGAGGAGATAAACCGGGTGGTGACGGACCATGTGGCGTCCATCCTTCTCTGCCCCTCGAAAAATTCGGCGGAGCAACTGGCGCGGGAAGGGGTGACGGAAGGAGTCCATGTCACAGGCGACGTAATGTATGACGCCATCGTGCATTACAGGAAGAAGGCGGAGCCAGTGAAAATCGACGGGCCATTCGCACTTTGCACAATCCACCGGGCGGAGAACACCGATGACCCGGAAAGGCTGGCGGCCATATTCGCGGGCCTTGCCACATGCCCCATAAAAATCATTTTGCCCCTCCATCCCCGCACGCGCGGGATGATCGAGCGGACCGGAATTGCATTGCCGGAAAACGTGGACGGATGCGAGCCGTTCTCGTATCTTGCCACCCTTTCGCACCTTGCAAGCTGTTCGTTCGTGATCACCGACTCGGGCGGGCTTCAAAAAGAGGCCTATTTCTCCGGCCGCAAATGCGTCACGTTGCGGGATGAAACCGAGTGGACGGAGCTTGTGGACGCCGGGGCGAATGTCCTGGCGGGGGCCGATCCGGACAGGATGGCCTCAGCCATGCGATGGGCGTTGTCGAAATCCGCGCCGGTGTTCAAGCCTGTGTACGGCGATGGAAACGCGGGCGGGAAAATAGTGGAGATATTGGCTGGCAGCTAACGGCCTTCCGGCGCTTTGCCATCTTTGATGAAATATGCCACTCCATCCCCCCAGTAATTTTTTCTCCACAATGGACGCCAGACACTCAGGATTGCCCTTTTCAGAGGTGTCCAGTTGGTCGTTACAAATATCTTCCGGCGCGGCGGCGAATATGGAGTCAGACCGGCAAGCTTGCCAAGGTTCCGCAAAGAGCTTTCGTTGAAAACGTTCAGGTGAAGCAGCGGAAATGCGAGGTTCAAGCCGGGAGACACGCCCCGCCCGGCAAATTCCTCCTTTATCCCGCTCCCATCCGGGACGCCAATCCGCGCGATTCCACCTGGCCGTAAATATCCGGCAATCGTTTTCATGGTCTCCAGTGGCGAATGAAGATGCTCCATGACTTGATCGGCGTTGACGTAATCAAACGACCCTGCCACGCTCTCGTCGGGCGCCAAAATGCCCCAGCCCGCCGCGCGCTCCACCTTCTCGCCCGACACCTCAATGCCCCAAACGTCCACGCCGAAAGCTTTGGCCATCCGTGCCCAGAATCCCCAGCCCATGCCATATTCCAGCGCCCTTATGGACCAGGGGGGCCTGTCGAACATGGCGATCATGGTCATTATTTCGCGTGTAAAAGCGGCATAATTGTTAAGCGACAGCCTTTTCTCCGCAGACTCCATGCTGGATCCCTGATAGGCCCATTCGCCGTAGATATCGGCCAGCAAATTTTCGCCGGGCGCCCATCGCTGATAAACAAGACCGCACACGCCGCATTCGTCCAGCGCAAATTCAGCTTCATGAAGCGCTTCGGCAAGCTTTCCGGCCGCAAAAGGGGCATAACTTTCGCGCAGAAATCCGGCGACCGGTTCCATGCTGTAAGCGCAGGAGTAAACCGTCCCCATTGACGCGGTGGAACATACCGGGCAATTGCGCCTTTCAACAAGCTCTGTCATCGCAATTATCCACGCTCCAGCGTGGCTTCCAGCCCGGCCAGCGCGCCTGCATGAGCCGTATTGACCTCAGTCAACAAGGTAAAGAAATTTTCCAGCGGCATGCTGGGCAAGGGCGTATGGACATGGAGTATCCTTTATGATATGTAGACATGATATATGGAATAAGCATGCTATTCATTATCTGTTTTTAGCGTCAGCAGGAACAGCGCGTCCACAAATGATTTTAGCCAACGAACATGCGCCCGCCCAGCCGTTGATAATATTCAGGTCGGCGCAGTGGCCGGTGTTTCTCAACACATTGCGGGCAGCCAAAGAAAAGTATCCCGAAAATCCCGTCGACGTTCTGGCCCAGCCAGAGGCAGTGGACACTGTGAAGGAGTTTGGCCTGGCGCGGGAGGTGATTGCGGCCAAGTCCCGCTGGTTCACATTTAAAAGCGTAGACGTGCCCTCGCTGAAGGCCAAAGGCTACCGTATGGCCGTCGTGCCTGTAAGCGACCGGTTTGCCGAGGGGTATTTCACTGTTTTCGCCCTGGCGTGGCTTATGGCCAAAGAGGCTTATTGGAGCCACTCGAAAGGTGGTTTTGAGCCGATCACCATCGCGGTCCTCCTTGATCTTCTCACCAGGAGCGCGCGAAGATGGATCCTGACCGTCTTGTCCTTGCTGGTCCTTCCCGCCGCGCTCATTTTGGCGGTCATGACGCGCCTGGTCCACCGCAGGGGCCGATACCAGCTACTATACATAGCAAACGACAGCTGGCAGGATCCACTGGTTCTGAGCCATAGTCTTGCATGGATAAAAAAAACCGGGCAACGGGCGGTGTTCGCTTCATTCGAGGGTCGCATCGAGTTGAACGCCAATATCCCATTCCCTCTGGACGACGCTGTCCGGATCGAGTCCCGGTTCGATCCGAACATGCACAGAATGCTTATCTGCGCCCTGCCCAAATTGACGCTGGCGGCGGCGATACATGGGGTGAGGACAACGCATGCCCGGAGTTATGGCCCGGCGTTCATCGCGGCAATCCTCAAGAAAACGCTTGGATTGAGGTTTGTATTCGATACCCGTGGAGCATGGATGGAGGAGAATATCCTGTCCGGATATTACAATACGCGCCCTATTTCCAGAAATCTGGACATGGCGATGACAAGGGCCGCATTTGGCTGCGCAGACCATGTGATAGCCGTTGGGGAGGCCCATGCGGCCCTGCTCTCAAAGAACTACGAAATGCCCAGGCCGCCGGTGATAATCACCTGCTCGGTCGACACGGATCATTACGCAAAGGCGGCGGAGCTGCGCGACGTGTACAGGGAGAAACTTGGGTTTTCAGGAATGCGTGTCGCCGGCTATTCCGGCTCAGCCGTCCATTACCAGTCGCCGGAACTTGTGGCGCGCCTTATGGCCCAACTTACTGCCCAGGATCCGGATACGCGCGGCCTCATTCTTTCGCAGGACGCCGCATGGTTCGAATCGCTTTTGCGGATGAGCGGGGCCGACCCGGCTCGGGTGCGGCTGATGTCGCCGCAAAGGGATGAACTTGCGGCGTACACTTCGTGTATGGATTGCGCGCTCCTTTTGCGGAAACCGGCGGAGGCCATCGATATCGGGCTGCCGTCAAAATTTGCCGAGTATCTTGCCGCGGGGGTCCCGGCGCTTGCGTCGGGAAACCAGATTGATGTGGCCAGGATATTAAACCAGCGTGACGCAGGGGTTTTGTGCGATTGGGATTCCCTGTCCGTCAAGACCCTCGCCGGGGCTCTTAAGACCTTCACCGACGATCGCGCTGGATATTCGGCCCGTTGCATGAAAGCCGCCGCCGACATTTTCAATATTGGCAATTATTCTGGCGTGATAAAAAAACTTTGGGACACTGATTCCTGATCTGGCCGCCTTGCATTGCGTAAATTTGAACTCGTTCTCATTTTGACTGAACGGCGTTGTTTTAAGTACAGAGCCGTCAATTCCTGTCCCAGGAGGACGAATCCCCCCGGATGCGGCCAATGGCCACCGCCACAAGGTACGCAATCTCAACAACTGCTTTGACAGCCAGCGCCACGGGAATCATGGCAATGTCCATCAAGACCGGCGCGGCGATTCCCCCCAAAGTTATTTCCCTGAACACGGATTTATCGCGGCCCTCGCTGTCATCGCAGAACACGCCAAGCGTTGTTTTGCCATTGAACGCCAGCGCCGCAAGCTCAAGCAGCCGGTAACCGGCGCCTGAAGGATTGTTGTACACCACCACCATTATGTCCGCCTTCAATGCTCTCACCGCGCCAAATTTCACCGATGGAATCTTGCCGTAGCCCAACATGCCGCCCGGCAGAGCCTCCACCACGTTAACGCCGGCAATAGCGTTATTTACGGAGTCCGTTTTTCCCGTCTGAGCCACGATGGTTATCTTGGTTTCCGGAAACAGTTTATTTAAGCGCTCCACAACAACCGCCAACTGGTCCATGCGAGTGGTGGCGGTGACGGCTAAGGTCTTGGCGCCGACCGTTCCGGGAATTTCCGGCGTGGATTCCATCCTGATTTCCGCTTCCATTGATAGAGGCAATCCGCACATTATACAACAGTGTTTCAGGCGGCCGGCGATTTACGGGCGGACAATTCATTAGCCATCATTATTGAAACCCGTACAAATACAATTTACGATGATAGCGCCGGTGCTCCGGCGAGGGTATGCTGACCGGAAATGTGAATGCAAGAGGCTGGCGTTGCGCTGATGGCAAAATCCGATCCATGGGGGAACGTTCTTAGTTACAGGCCGTTTATCCCCGATGAAAAATGGAGGCCGTTCCACCCGGAAAAAGAAAAAATAACCGGGTGGAGCGCAAGATCGCTTTTCATATCGCAGATGTTCCCCAACCCCATTTATGATTCCGGAAGCTTTGTTCTGGACCAGGCGCGGGCCCTGCGGGAGGCCGGGGTGGACGCACGGGCAATCGCGCCATACAGGTTCTGGATTGTCCGGAACTTAGACCTGGGATTTCCCGCCGCGCTAGCTTTTTCTCCTTTCACCGCGGCGAACTACCTGCGGACATTTCATGACGCCCGCTGGTATGACGTGGGTGGCGTCCCGGCCATCCACATTCCATATCCGTTGCTGTGGAGCTATTGGAATCACGCCGATTTTTACCGGCGTCCCGTTTTAAAAGCCGTGCGTAATATTCACGGCCTGTTCCCTTTTGATATAGTCCACGCCCATTCCACGTTCCACGACGGCGCGGCGGGCGCGGCCATCGCCGGGAAATTCGGAGTCCCGCTCGTTATCACGGAGCATCTTGGTGAGGTTGACAAGCTTTTTAGCGACGACAGGTTCGCGGGCGTCATAAGATCAAACATCGCCACAGCTTCGCGGGTGATAGCGGTGTCCCGGGCGCACAGGGACAAACTTGCCGGTTTTTTGGACGAGCGGGACCGGGCCAAGCTTGCCGTGGTCCCAAACTGCGTGGACACTTCAGTGTTTTATCCCTCCACAGGACCAGCGCCCGATCTGGCCGCGCCACGTTTTGCGTTCATCGGATATTTCCGGGCGGTAAAAAACCTGGAATTGCTCATTGGCGCTTTCGCTTCCGTCTTGAAGTCGATCCCACGCGCCACATTGACTATGATAGGCTCCGGCAAACCTTCCGATCCGTCTTGCGAGGAGGGCTTGAAGAGAATGGTTGGCGAACTCGGGATAGGCAAAGCCGTCCGGTTCCTGCCGGTGATACCGGCCAACGAGCGGATGAAAATGGCGGATACCATCAGGGACGAATGCGATATCGTCGTCCTCACAAGCCGGTATGAGAGTTTCGGGTGCGTGCTGATGGAGGCGCTGGCGTGCGGAAAACAGGTGGTCTCCACCCGTTGCGGCGGGCCGGAGGATATAATAGATGGAGACGCAAAGGGTTTTCTTTGCGAAAACGGCAGCCGGGATGATTTGGCGGAGAAACTTGAAATGGCCGCAAGCAATCTTGCCGGGCATGATCCAAAGGCGGCGGCGGCGGACGCGTCCGCCAGGTTCTCCAGCAAAAGGATCGGCGATATGATTCATGAAATATATAAGGACGCGCTTTCGGTGAAAATCGGAGGAATGGGGCGGTGATCAGCGTTATTATCCTTGCCCATAACAAGGTGGACATGACGCGCGAGTGCCTGTCGTCACTTTCGCGGTCCAGTTGCGCCACGGACATGGAGGTCATCCTTGCCGACAACGCTTCCACCGACGAGACAACGCAGCTAGGCGGTGAATTCGGCGGGCAGTTCGGCAAGTTCGTTTATCTGCGCAACGATGACAACCTCACCTTCTCCATCGCGAACAACAAGGCCGCCGCGCGGGCCAAGGGCGAAATGCTGCTTTTCCTCAACAACGACGTGACGGTGGGATCGGACAGCGTGGCCGCCATGGCCGAGGCGTTCTCCACCGACAAAACAATAGGGATGGCCGGGGCAAAGCTCGTTTTTCCCGGATCGGAGCGGGTGCAGCACGCGGGTATTGTGCCGATGCTTTGGGGATACGCCTCCAACTACGGCTCCGGCGGCATGAGCGAGGACGCAAGATTCAATTCGCAAAAGGAAATGTTCGCCGTGACCGGGGCAATGCTGATGGCCAGGCGGAATGTGTTCGAAGGGGTGAAAGGATTTGACGAGGGATTTGTGTGGGGCTATGAGGACGTTGATCTTTGCCTGAAGGCCGCCGCCTATGGCGCGGGTGTCGTTTACGTTCCGCGGGCGGAGAGCGTACACCACGAGTCCGCCACGATGAAGGATTCCGGCAAACATGGCCATCTGCGCGCCAATTACCATTTATACAGGAACAAGTGGGACCACCTGCTGGTTCCAAGGGAGCGCGGAACAGTGGCGGCGCTTAAAAAAGACGGGGTCAGACGGGTGGTTGTTTTCGGAACCGGCCAGGCCGCCCGTGGGCTTTTCGCGATTCTGACCGAAAACGGTATTTCAGTTGTTGGCTTCGCCTCCTCCACGCCTCATGACTCGTTGACGTCCACTTTTTTAGACAGGCCGGTCTATCTTCTGGACGAAATGGAGGGGGTGGAATACGACAGGATGATAATCGGCTCCCAGTTCTATTTTGAAATCGAGTCCAAATTCAACGAAAAGACTATTTTCCCGGTCGTTTGATTAACGCCGCCGCACGCCTTTGATTGACATCGGCCCGGGTTGACATAAAATTACCCTATGAATCCAGTTGCCTTGCTTGAAGTTGAAGACCTCGTGAAGCATTACCCGCTCCGGTCGGGGATCCTTTCAAAAATCACCGGAGGAGTGCGGGCTGTGGAAGGGGTGAGTTTTGCGATAAATCCCGGCGAGACCTTCGGGCTTGTGGGGGAATCCGGCTGCGGCAAGTCCACCACCGGCAGGCTCGTGCTGCGGCTTCTGGAGCCGACGGCCGGGAGCGTGAAATTCGAGGGGGAGGACATTTTCGCCCTCCCCGGCGATAAGATGCGGGCGTTGCGCCGCAAAATGCAGATAATTTTCCAGGACCCTTACGCATCGCTCAATCCAAGGATGACCGTGGGCGCAACTGTGGCCGAGCCGTTCCACATCCACAACGTCGGGGCGAAAAAGGATAGGCGGGACATGGCCCTGGCGGCCCTCGAAACAGTCGGCATGGGGGCGGACTGCGTTTCGCGCTATCCCCACGAATTCTCCGGCGGGCAGCGCCAGAGGATCGGCATCGCCCGGGCCATAGCGTTGAATCCCGAGTTTGTTGTTTGCGACGAGCCGGTGTCCGCGCTGGACGTGTCCATCCAGGCGCAGGTGATAAACCTGCTCATGGACTTAAAGGCCCGGATGAACATGGCGTACCTTTTCATATCGCACGACCTTTCGGTGGTGGAAAGGCTGTGCAACCGGGTGGCGGTGATGTACCTGGGGAAGATAGTGGAGACCGGCCCTGTTGAGGCGGTATATTCCAGGCATGTCCATCCATACACGGAAGCGCTGCTCTCCGCCACGCCGGAGCCGGATCCCGATTCACACCGCAAGCGCATACGCCTTGAGGGGGACGTGCCAAGCGCGGTAAATCCCCCTTCCGGATGCGTGTTCCGCACCCGCTGCCCGTTGGCTAAAGATATGTGCGCCGCCACCGTCCCCCCGCTGACAGAACGCTCCCCCGGCCATTACGCCGCCTGCCTGGTAAGATAGCGGGTATTAGTGGAAAGGTGGAAAGGGGGCAGGTCTCTACTTTTGACTTTTTACTGTTAGCAGGGGTGTTTAAGCGACAGCGCGTCACCCCGGCGTCCTAACATATGCGCCAATGAAACAATGCGCCAAGGAAACCGGGGTGAAGAACACCCCGGACAGCGGCAATATTTTGCGATGACAATAAATTGGAATTTCCTCCCAATACGTGAACAATGCGTAAAAAAGAAAGCGTTCTGCAATCATCGCAGGGGCGGGTTTAAAACCCGCCCCTGCAAAATAAAAAACCGGGAAGGATTTCTCCTTCCCGGCTGTGAATTCAACCTCACCCATTCGACAGGCTCAGGGTGACAATTAACAATGCAAGGGCGGGTTTTAAACCCGCCCCCACAGTCCTTAAATATCGTAATACAGCGTGAATTCGTAAGGATGGGGCCTCTTGCGAAGCTCGTCCACCTCTTTCTCCTTCTTGTACCCGATCCAGGTGTCGATAAGGTCCTGGGTGAACACGTCCCCTTTCAACAGGTAGTCGTGGTCGTTCTCCAGTTCCTCCAGCGCTTCCTCCAGCGAACCGGGGAGGCTGGGCACCTCGGCCAGTTCCTCCGGGGTGAGCCCGTAGATGTCCTTGTCCAGCGGAGCGCCCGGGTCGATCTTGTTCTGGACGCCGTCCAGGCCGGCCAGCAGCATCGCCGAGAAGGCCAGATAGGCGTTCGTGCTCGGGTCCGGGAAGCGGACCTCGATGCGCTTTGCCTTCGGGCTGGACGAATAGGAGGGGATGCGGATGGAAGCCGAGCGGTTGCGGGAAGAGTACGCCAGGTTCACCGGGGCCTCATAGCCTGGCACCAGCCTCTTGTATGAGTTGGTGGTGGGCGCCACGATGGCCGCCAGCGAGCGGGCGTGCTTCAAGATGCCGCCGATGTAGTGGAGCGCCATCTGGGAAAGGCCGCCATAGCCGTCGCCGGCGAACAGGGGCTTTCCGTCCTTCCACAACGACTGGTGGCAGTGCATGCCGCTGCCGTTGTCCCCCCAGATCGGTTTGGGCATGAAGGTGGCCGTCCTGTTGTTTCTGCGGGCCACGTTCTTGATGATGTACTTGAAGAGCATCAGCTTGTCCGCCATCGGAAGCAGCGGGGAGAAGCGCATGTCTATCTCCGCCTGGCCGGCCGTGGCCACTTCGTGGTGCTGGGCCTCGATCTCGATGCCGCACTGCTGCATCACCATCACCATCTCAGAGCGCAGGTCCATCTGGCTGTCCACCGGCGGAACCGGGAAGTAGCCTTCCTTGAAGCGCGGCTTGTAGCCCAGGTTCGGGCCTTCGTCGCGCCCCGAGTTCCACTGGGCCTCAACGGAGTCCACAGAGTAGAACGACGAGCCGTGGCCGGAATGGTAGCGCACGTCGTCGAATATGAAGAACTCGGCTTCCGGGCCGAAGAACGCCGTGTCGGCGATCCCGGTGGATTTCAGGTACGCCTCGGCCTTTTTGGCTATGTGGCGCGGGTCGCGCTCATACGGTTCCATGGTGAGCGGATCGAAAACGTTGGCCACCAGCGAAAGTGTGGTGTACTTGCAGAAAGGGTCTATCATCGCCGTGGTGGGATCCGGGATGATGAGCATGTCCGAAGCGTGGATCGCCTTCCAGCCCCTTATGGAGGAACCGTCGAAACCAAGCCCTTCGGTGAAGGTGGACTCTTTCAATTCCGACATCGGATAGCTGCAGTGCTGCCAAACACCGGGCAGATCGAGAAATTTCACGTCGAACATCTCGACCTTGTTCGCGCGGGCGAACTCCAATACCTCTTTTGGTGTCATCTAATCCTCCCTGTTTTCTGAATGAAAATGTTCAATAAGGTAAAACATAATACGTCACGCGCCGCCCGGCTCCGCGCCCGCTTTTGGCGGAAACGGCCCCGGGCGGCGTTTAGATCCATGTCGTTGTCCTTAAAGACCACCGCCTTCAAACGCCGCGAACGGCCCTTCAAAGCGCATAGGCTTTCATAACACGGCCGCCAAGTCAAGGGCGCAAAAGGCTAGATGGCCTCCGCTCCCCTCTCGCCGGTCCTTATCCTGATCACTTCCTCCACGGGGCTGACGAAAATCTTCCCGTCGCCGATCTTGCCGGTGGCCGCCGCGCCGATGATCTTTTCGATGGCAGTCTCCACCATCCCGTCGTCCACCACAATCTCAAGCTTTATCTTGGGGAGGAAATCAACCACGTACTCCGCCCCCCTGTAAAGCTCCGTGTGCCCCTTTTGCCGCCCAAAACCCTTCACCTCGGTGACGGTAAGGCCTTGCACGCCGATTCCGGTGAGCGCCTCCTTCACCTCCTCGAGCTTGAAGGGCTTTATTATCGCTTCCACCTTTTTCATCTTTCCCATCCTGTCGTTTTAAGTTTCGTCTCTCAAGCCGCCCCGGGCCGGCCCAACACCTGCCCGGGGAGCCAGTTCACCGCTTCAGAAAGAATATACGAAATCCAGCGCGATGTCCGTAACGGAGTCGTTGGAATTGCCGTCCTTGTCCACAAACACCTTCTGGTCGGACTTGGTCATCCTGTACTCGGCCCTGGCGATAAAGCCGGGGGTGAAAGTGTATGTGGGCGCTATCGTAATAGCGTCGCGCTTCTCCTTGACGCCCGAGCCGAACCTGGCGCCACCCTTATCGTCAAACGTGTCATACCGCGCCGT
Organism: Nitrospinota bacterium; assembly: GCA_016235255.1. Classification (NCBI taxonomy): domain Bacteria; kingdom Pseudomonadati; phylum Nitrospinota; species Nitrospinota bacterium. The sequence goes on from JACRLM010000105.1 coordinate 47,047, forward strand.
CAGGCTGACCTTGTCCGTGATGGCGTAGTTGACCATCACAAGAAACCCGCTCCACTCCGCGTCGCCGCCGGGATTGACCACCGACTGCTTCTCAAACTTCCCGGAGTTGAACTCCGCCCCGATAGTCAGCCCCTTTACCGACGTGATCGTGGCGTCCACGTCAAACGCGGAAAGGTTGTTGGCGGCGGCGTTGTTCGCGTCGCTCCCCTCTTTGCCGGTGATGTACGAAAGCCCCACGTTCACCCCCTCCAAAGGCGTGATTCCCAACCGGCCGCCTATGGTCTTGTCCTTGTTGTCGTCCTGCAGTTTATCCCAACCGTTAACTCCATACACCTGGAAATCCACTATCCCCGCCGCGCCGGAAAGGTTGACCCCGGTCAGGTTGGTCGGGAGCCCGTAGATAAAAACCATGGCGTGGGAATATTGGAACATCTGGTTCGGATCCACCAGTTCAAACCCGATGGGGGCGTTGAATTTGCCCACAGTCAGCTTCAAGCCGGCCGGCAGGTTGATCCACACGAAGCCCTGCTCCAGCGAGACGTCCGCAAGGCCCGCCACCGTGGCGGTTGTCTCCCCCGCTTTGGCGCTGACGGCCGTCATCCTGTCCGAAGACCTGTAGTTAAGGTCAAAACGCATTCCACCCACATCCTTAATGGACTTTTCCACATCCACTTCCGCCTCTTCGAGGGTGAATGTGGAGACACCGGACCTGTCCTGATTGTCATAATCGGTTTGGACAAAGCCGGTTAGCTTGAACCCATCGGCCAAATCAACGGCTTGAGCCGGGGAAAAACTTGCGGCGAAAAATAGAGCCATGAGTCCAAGAACCACCTTTTTCATGAATACCTCCTCTACCTGTAACCCAAAGTTGTGAGCCGAAAATCCGACGCCAAAGCCACCATAAGCCTGGCGTATCAATAATGCTATTGCTGACACGTCATTGAGCAATCGTGGCGCCAAAAAGAAAGAATACGGCAGAGCTGAAGTCAACATTTTGAGTTTCAAGAGATTACACTGATAAATGGCCCCTTGCAAGAGTATATCGGCAGGACGTGGCGCCTACAAACAAAGCTTTATCAAGCGGCCGCGCCCAAAATATAGGCTCTATCGAGAATACTCCGCACAAGTCAAAACCTTAAGCGCCCGAATCATCACCCCTTGCCTTGCGGGATGTTCGACTGTAACATTTACACAAGCGGCAATTACGCCGGACGTGGCCTCTTACCAAAGGTTCCAAAATATGTGCCCGACCGTCCCCCGTCACCAGATAGACAGGATAATCCACGCGGACCATCATGATCCGTTCACAGTGCTCGGCATACACCCGGCGGCTGGCGGCGTTGCGATACGCGCGTTTGATCCGGAGGCGGCGGAAATCGCGGTTGTCGACATACACTCCAAAAAGCTGCGATATCAGATGACCCGCGTGGACGACGCCGGTTTTTTCGAGACGTTCGTCCCGGACAGGACCGTCTTCGCCTACGACCTGCACATCGTCAATTACCGCGGCGAAAGCCGGGTCAACAGGGACCCGTACAGTTTCCTGCCGCTTCTCGGGGAGATGGACCTTTACCTGTTCAACGAAGGCAACCACTACGATATACACAAAAAGCTGGGCGCCCACGTGATGAATGTGGACGGGGTGACCGGGACCAGGTTCGCCGTCTGGGCGCCCAACGCAAGAAGGGTGTCGGTGGTGGGGGATTTTTGCGGGTGGGACGGACGCAGGTTCCCCATGCGTGTGCTGGGAAGCTCCGGGGTGTGGGAGATATTCATCCCCGGCGCCGACAGGGGGACAATGTACAAATACGAGATAAAGGCCAAGAACGGCGATGTTTTCACCAAGGCAGATCCATACGCCTACGCCAGCGAGCTTCGCCCCCGCACAGCTTCCGTGGTGTGGGACATGGAGGGGTACAAATGGGACGACTCGGAGTGGATAAAGACAAGGAATTCGCGGGACCTGCTAAAGCAGCCCATGGCCATATATGAAGTACATTTAGGATCATGGGCCAGGAGCGTGGACGGCGCCCATTGGCTTTCGTACAGGGACATGGCGCCGCTGCTGGTGGAATATTGCCGGCGGCAGAATTTCACGCATGTGGAACTCATGCCGGTGAACGAACATCCTTTTGACGCTTCATGGGGCTATCAGGTGACCGGCTATTTCTGCCCCACCTCCCGCTTCGGCGGCCCGGACGACTTCAAATATTTCATAGATTTTTTCCACAACCACGGCATCGGCGTGATCATAGACTGGGTGCCCGCGCACTTCCCAAAGGACGATTTCGGCCTGCGAAGGTTCGACGGGACTCCGCTGTACGAGCATGAGGACTGGCGGCGCGGGGAACACAAGGACTGGGGGACGCTCATATTCAACTATGGCCGGCCGGAGGTGGCCAACTTCCTGCTCTCCTCGGTGCTGTTCTGGCTGGAGCACTACCATCTGGACGGGATCCGGGTGGACGCCGTGGCCTCGATGCTTTACCTGGACTACTCCAGGGAGGCGGGCGAATGGGCGCCAAACCAGTACGGCGGCAAGGAGAACCTGGAGGCCATCGAGTTCCTCAAAAAGATGAACGTGCTCGTCCACGAAAAATTCCCCGGAGTGGTGACCATCGCCGAAGAGTCCACCTCCTGGGGCGGCGTCTCCCGCCCGACATACGTGGGAGGGCTGGGCTTTACGATGAAATGGAACATGGGCTGGATGCACGACATGCTCGAGTACTTCAGCAAGGACCCGATCCACCGCAAGCATCACCACAGCAACCTGACCTTCGCCATGCTGTACGCGTTCCATGAAAACTTCGTCCTCCCATTCAGCCATGACGAGGTGGTGCACGGCAAGGGATCGCTCATCGGCAAGATGCCGGGGGACACCTGGAGGCAGTTTGCCAACCTGAGGCTCCTGCTCGGCTATATGTACGCCCATCCCGGCAAGAAACTTCTTTTCCAGGGGGGGGACATCGGCCAGTGGAGCGAATGGGATCATGACAAGTCGGTGGAATGGCACCTTCTAAAGTACGCTCCGCACGCAAGACTGCAGAAATTCATGGCCGACCTGGGAGGCGTTTACCTCAGGGAAAAAAGCATGTGGGAGGTGGACTTCAGCTGGAACGGATTCGAATGGATAGACTTCGGGGACTGGGAGTCGTCCGTGATATCCTTCGTCCGGCGCGCGGAGAACCCGGCGGACCATACCGTGTATGTCTTCAACTTCACGCCGGTGCCAAGGTGGGAGTACAGGCTGGGGGTGCCGGAACACGCTTTTTACGAAGAAGTCCTCAATTCGGACGCACAGATTTACTATGGATCGAATGTCGGCAACTTCGGAGGGGTGTGGGCGGACAGGCAGCCGTGGCACGGCCAGCCTGATTCCATAAGGATAACGCTCCCGCCGCTTGGCATGCTCATGTTCAAGCCGAGACGGTGAAGCGGGACGGCCTGCCTGCGGCGAATGATGTTTGCCGCGCGAAGTTCACCTGCCGCTATTCCCCCCCTTTTGGGCATCGAGCGCCTGGCGCGCCTCGATATTTTCCGGCTCTATTTTAAGGACACTTTCGAACACCGTCGCGGAGCCGCGCCTGTCACCGCACTTTTCCAGCGCGCGCCCCAGTTTCATGCGGAATTCCACCATGCCCGGCGCCAGGTTGACGGCGCGGATATAACTTTTGGCGGCAAGTGGGCAATCCCCCCGCCGCATGTGTATGTCGCCAATCTGCATATGCGCCAGTGAAAGATTGTCCTGCCTTGATAACGCGGCCTCAAATTCACCGATGGCGCGTCCGTCTTCTCCGCGTTTGACGTATATTTTGCCGAGCATGTAATGGGCGTAGGCGTTTTGCGGCGCCACCTGGGCCGCTTTATTAAACCATGTTTCGGCGTCGCCGAGCCTGTCTGCGCGCATATGGGCAAGCCCGATGTGAATGTAGCCCCGGGGTTTGCCGGGGGATTTCTCCGCCACGTCCGACCATAGTGTGATTTTGTCTTTCCACACTTCGTTGCGGGCGCGGGTGGCCGCAATTAACGGTATGAGAATGACTGTGATGAACGCCACGGCAATAATCCTTTGTCCCCTGTCACTATAGGTGATTTTTCCGATTACCGGCATCGTCAATGCCCAGAAAGCGGCAAACGCCCCCACCGACGGCAGATAGGCACGATGTTCGAATATCAAGTCCTCCAGCGGGAAAATGGAAGATTCCACGCTTATGGCCAGAAAAAAGAAGATGATCCCGAAAGAAGCGATCCTGTTACGCCGGAACAGCCACACTCCCAACGCGAAGATGGCGCAAAGCAGGACGAGCGACGGCAAACAGTCCGCCAACGACCTGGCCAGCGGATAATCGTAGTCCAGGTTCTGCCCTACGGGCCACGCGAGAAGCCGTATGTATGTCACAATCACGTTAAATTGGGTAAAAAGATATTCGGAATGCGCCGCCACCCGGAGCGCACGGTCCGAAACATCCGTCAATTCCCTGCTGTACCCCATGGCCGACATCGCCGGGACCACCAGCAGAACCGGGAGATACGCCGCGATGACCGTCATCCTGCGCCGCAGCCCGGAAAGGGAACGGCTGACAAAATAATAGTCCACAATCGCCACGGCCACCGGCAGAGTCACCGCTATCTGCTTTGTGAACATGGCGGCGATGGCGCTAAGCAGGGACACGGCAAGCAACCTTCGGCGCGGGGCCCCCAATATTTCGCTGCGCGCAAACTTAAGATAAAGCAGAAGCGACAACAGATAGAAAAACGCCGACAGCGAAGTGGACCTCTGCCAGATATAGGTGACCGCCTGCGTCTGGAGCGGATGCGCCGCGAACAAAAGAGCGGCGAACAACGGGGCGCGGCGCATGATCGAGCCGATGGCAAACGGCCCGCACGAGCGGTGACACTCCATGCCGACGATCATTTCCATCAGCCGCCATACTAGAAACACATTTGCAAGGTGTATCGCGAAGTTGACGACATGGTATCCAAAGGTGTCCGTCCCGCCGATCCAGTAGTTGATCCCAAAGCTCAGAAAATGGACAAACCGCGAAGGATTGACACTCCATATCGTCCGTGCATCCTTCAGAAATCCCGACGGGTCGGAGTTGACGAACATAGTCTCGTCGTCAAATTGGAAGGGGAAATGGAAGGTCCCGGAATAACAGGTGAAGGAGATGATGGCCACCAACGGCGCGGCAACCTGCCAGCCGTCCAGAGGATACTTTTTATTGTCCAAATCGTCACCTGTTTTGGCGGGGGCCGTCCATGCAGGCTCCCCGCCGGTGTTTGCTTTTCCGGATTGTTGAAGTATTGTATTACAGCCCGGCGCGGTCTTGGAGGACTTATGGCCGGGAGCCTGTAAAGTATTAATAGGTTGCGAAGATGCCGGTCCGACAAATTCTTGCCGCCGTTCTTTTCCTTTCCTGCGTGATCTTCGCCGGATTCGTCCTGCGAGCCACGGACGCCCAAAGCGTTTTCACCGCCGACGGTGTGGTTTTGCAGGAGTTCGACCCCCTGTACCATATGAGGCGGGTGTTCATGACCCTGGCCGGCTATCCCCATGTCCCCTATTCCGATCCGTACCTTAATTATCCAGAAGGCTCGGTGGTGATATGGCCGCCCCTTTTCGATCTTTTCGTGGCGGCGGTGAACAAGCTGGCGGGATATGGTGCGCAGGACACCGGCAAGGTGGAGGCGTTGTCGGCTTATATAGTCCCGGTCATAGGGGCCGTGACGTGCGTTCCCGTATTTTTTATCGCGCTGGAGATAGCAGGAGCTCCTGCGGCGGCCCTGGCGGCGGTTTTCCTTGCGTTGATCCCGGCGCACATCTTCTACAGCCGGATTGGATTCGTGGACCATCATGTGGCGGTGACCTTGATCGAGTGCTTGATGTTACTTTGCGTCCTCAAGGCGCTGGACTCCGGAAACACGAGGAAATGGTGGTGGACATTCCTCGCCGCTCTGTCCATGGCGGCCGGGTTCGGCGTTTGGAACGGATATATTTTCCATGCCGCCATTCTCGACCTTTACCTGTTCACCCTGCTCATCATGGACTGGAAGGGCGCCGGATTGAAAGTGGCGCCTGTGATATGGGGGACGCACCTTCCGGCGGCGGCGGCCATGCTCCCCGTGGTCATGGAAACAATTTCGCATGGCGGCAGGCCCTTTTCGTCGGTCACCACTTCGTTTTTCCATATAGGGATACTCTGCTGTATCGGGCTTGGCGCGGCCGTGTTGAATTGGGGGGCGGCGGCGGGACTGAAAATGACGTCGTGGAAAGCAAAAATTGGCGTGGGGGCGGCCTTGGCGGCTGGCGTGTGGGCCGCCCTGGACTTTATGACCGAGGCCGTCGTGGAGGGGATGGGATGGGTGCTCACCACGGACAAGTTCATGTCTTCGGTGATGGAGTCGCGGCCGGTGATCGCCGGCTTTGAGGCCTGGCATTTTTCCGAAGCGGTAATGTCACTTTCAGGTTTCTTCCTAATAATCCCGGTAATGCTTGCGGCCATGTTCCGCAAATGGCGCAAACAAGGGGCCGTGGACGCAAAACAGCTCTTGCTGGTGGTATGGACGGGTGCGCTTTTTCTGATGACGTTAAAACAACGCCGCTTCGCCGAGACGCTGGCTCCGGCCATGGCCATATTGGCCGGATGGTTCATCGTGGAAATCCGCGCGGCCCTGGCCGGCCATATCGCGGGGAAGAGCCTTGCTGGCGCTCGCTGGAGCGGGGCGATATCCTTCATGGCCGCGGCCTTGATCTGCGTTGCGGCCTTTGAACCGTATTACGCGCAATACGCGGCCGATCCGCAAAAACTTCTGGCCGTTTTCGGAGCCATGGACAAATCGGCCGGTAAATCATACGACGTAAAAGTGTTCGAAGCCGTCCAGGATTTCCGCAAAGCGGCAGGCCTTGGCAACCCCACGCACAGGGCCATAAGCCCGGCCCCGGCGGTGATGAATCATTGGGGGATCGGCCACAAAATACTTTATCTGGCGGACATGCCGGTGGTGGCCTGCAATTTCGGCTCACACGCAGGCGAGGATTCGTATCGGGACTGGGCGGAGTTCTATATAGAAACGGACGAGGCAAAGGCCGTAAAAATACTGGAGCGGCGGGGCGTACGATATGTTGTGGCCGATTACATGCTAGGCATTGTGGACTCCGCCGCGATTTACACGGGGCAGAGCCCGTCGCAATTCCACAGGGCGGTGACGATACCGGGCGCATCGGAGCCGGTAAGCCAGTTATTCCTGCCCAAAATGATTGAAACCATTTTTTTCCGCCTGGCCAAACTTGCGGGGTCAGAGACGTCATTGTCCAACGCCAAGGGGGAGAAATTCATTGTTCCGGCGCTCGACAGGTTTCGGATGATGGTGGACTCTGAAAAAGATGATGACATGGCACAATGGAAATTCTACGAGTTTGTTAATGGGGCGCGCCTTGCAGTCCACGGTGGAAAACCAGGTGAACGGCTGGAGATATCGTACTCGTTCAAATCCTCGGCGGGGCGGGAAAGGGTGTACAGAAAAAACGTGGCGGCCGGGCCGGACGGCGTTTTTCACGCGACTCTTCCATACTCTTCTGAAAAACCGGAATATGGGCAGGTTTCAAAATACAGGTTGTTGGCGCAGGACGGCTTGAAGGACGAATTATTCGTGCGGGAGAGGGACGTTATCGCCGGAGAAGAAATCACGCATTCATTGCGGAAGAAATAAAAAAAGGCATGGCGTTTTGCAACACCATGCCCGAACCAAAGACAGATCAGGTCGCCGTTAGGGGACCAAGCCGCCGTTGGCGGAGTTCCACGCAAATGTGCCGGCAGCCTGGCCAGTGCTGTTCTGCAGACAGTTACCGTGATTGGCGGTCACCTCAAAGTGGGTCGCGTCAACCGTGCCGGCGGTAAGGGTAACGCCAGTTGTCGGCGAGAAGCCGGTGACTGTGGTGGTGGTGGTGTAAGCGTTATTGTCCGTGAAATAAGCCTCCTGGGCTATCGCGAAGTTGGCCAAGTCGGACTTGGCTGCCGAACAATAGGATTTCGCCCTGTAGGCGGCGAACTGCGGGATCGCGATGGCGGCCAAAATGCCGATGATCGCCACAACGATCAACAACTCAACGAGTGTAAAGCCTTCTTGCTTGCGCAACATGTTGTAATTCCTCCCAATTATATAAATGAGTTTCCTATTAGCGGGCTTTATCACCCGCTGTTGCCAATGTATATTTCAATGCTTATGCCATAATGGGCAAAGTGACGAGACAATAATCTCTCGCAACTCATTTCAACTGGATTATCAATATGTTAACCTCAATAAGGAGGAGACGATTTAATCAAATCATCACTTTTTCAAGTTTAGAACCAATTCAAACCAACCCTTTAAATGACACTTATTGTCAGGACATTTGACCATCCACCTTTAAGAAAAGCATAACTTGCTGTTTTTACTCAACTATTCCGGGATTTACGGTGACTAAAAATGTCATGGAAAACCAGTCTTCCCATGGATCATCATGGCGCAACTTGTCACCAGGTTCATCGCTATTGCCATATATGTTTGAATGATATATTCTTATCTTCGGGTACCATGGTTGTTATCAACCTCTTCATATAAGGATGATTCGTGTGATAGACCTGCACACTCACTCCCTTTTCTCCGACGGTGAACTTATACCCTCCGAGCTTGTCCGGAGGGCCGAAGCGATCGGCTACAGGACCATTGCGATCACCGACCATGTGGACTATTCCAATTACGGCGCGGTTATCCCCGCCATCGCCCGGTTCGCGGCCGAAATGGCCGTTGCGCCCATAAAAGTCCTGCCCGGCGCGGAGATCACCCACGCTCCGCCATGGCAGATAGGAAAGCTTGTGCGCCTGTGCAGGGAAGCCGGGGCGAAGATAGTTGTCGTGCATGGCGAGACCATCGTCGAACCAGTGGCCCCAGGGACCAACAAGGCCGCCATTGAAGCTTGCGTGGACATTCTGGCCCATCCCGGCCTTATCAGCGAGGAGGAGGCGGCCCTGGCGGCGAAAAACGGAGTGGCTCTGGAGATAAGCGGCCGAGGCGGGCACAGCTTCACCAACGGCCATGTGGCCGCCATTGCGCGCAAATGCGGGGCGGGGCTTGTTTTCAACACAGATACGCATTCCCCCCGCGACCTTATGGGCCGCCAGACCGCCACAGGTGTAGCGCGCGGGGCTGGAATGACGGAAGAAGAAATCGCCGCCATGTTCGCCCTGTCCGAAAAGATATCCGGGCGACCGTGATTTTTTGAGCCGCTTGAAACGATGGCGCCCAATCATGGCATCGCCGGTTCCAACTGAAAAAATTTGGGAGGAAGTTTGTGACCAAACGTGGACTTGTGAGCGTTTATGGCCCGGTGATTATCGCCGCCGTCACTCTAAAACTCATCGTTTCTCCGGCCTTGTCCATGGCGGACAAATCGGATCCCCGCTCGCTGACGGAGCTGTCCATCGAGGACCTGATGGACGTAAAAGTGGTCACCGCATCAAAAAAGGAGGAGAGCGCCTTCGGGTCCACCTCCGCCATCCGCGTGCTGACCCATGACGACATCATAAGGAGCGGCGCCACAAACATCCCGGAGGCGTTGCGCCTGGTCCCCGGCCTGTACGTCGCGCGCAAGGACTCGAACAATTACGTCATCACGTCAAGGGGCTACAGCGACCTTCCTTTCACCGACAAGCTGCTGGTGATGATAGACGGAAGGTCCATCCATTCCCCCACCTTCTCACAGGTGTGGTGGCCAGCCGTGAACTATCCTCTGGACGATGTGGAAAGGATAGAGGTGATCTTGGGGCCGGGCTCCGCCCTTTGGGGCGCCAACGCCAGCAACGGGATAATAAACATAATCACAAAAAGCGCCTCGAAGACCGCCGGGCCGATGGTGAGCGCCGGGGGAGGGTCCCAGGAAAAATGGTTCGGGACGGCCCGCTATGGGTGGGAAATGGGGGGAAATTCCTCCGCCAGCGCCTATTTCACCGGCTCCGGGTCGGATCGGGGGAGGGTGATAAACGACGTGTGGTCGGACAATCCCGCCGACGGGGGCGAACTGTATAACAAGAGCCGGAACATGCAGGCCGGATTCCGGGCCGACTGGAGCGGGGCCGATTCGAGGATTTCGCTTCACGGCGACATATATGACAACACAAGCGGCTCCGAAGGGGACGTTTACAAGTCATTGTCCGAAGGTGTGGTCAGATATGAGAATGACGACAAATACAATGGGAAGAACATCCTTTTGAGGGCCGAGCGGACATTGTCCGAAAACCTGGCGGCGTCGTTCCAGACTTACTATGACAGCACTCACATCAACAAAATATTCTTTGAAGAGGCGTTGGACACGGGGGATGTGGAGGCCCAGCTTGCATACCGCGGGATTACGAATCACACTCTGACGGCGGGGCTGAACTACCGGGTGTCCGCTTCCGGTTTCACCAGCACGGACGCCGTGATAATGCCCGACGTGACGAACAATCTGTACGGCTTTTTCGCCAAGAACGAATATACGGCCATGGGCGGGAAATTGAAATTGTCGCTGGAGGCGAAGGCGGAAAAGAACGATTTCACCGACTGGGCGTTCCAGCCCGCGTTCAAGGCGGCCTGGGTGGAGAATGACTGGATGACATGGTTCTCCGTGGAGAAATCGGCCCGGCTTTCCAATCCCGTCAACAAGGACTTCTTGTGGAACTGGCAGTATGACGCCGGCTCGGAGGTGACTCCCACCGTTTACCGCATCACCGGTTCGGAATGGGGGAACACGGAGGAGTTTTATTCCATCGAGGCCGGAATAAGGTTCAAGCCTTTGGAGAAGGTGTTTGTGGACATCTCCTCCTATTACAACCAGTCGCCAAACGTGATGGACTTCACCGACACGGGCGATCCTGTGTACGCGGACTCGCCGCAGCCGCACTATGTGCAGGACCTGGAATTCATCAACCTGTACGAGGGGATATCATACGGGGCCGAAGCTGTGGTCCGGGCCGACGTGGCCGGATGGGCGAGGATATACTTAGGGTACGCCTATAACAGGATGGCCATAAAGCCCAAGCCGGGCCAGGAAGGGCACCAGACGGAGGCGGACTGGGTTAACACCGGCACGCCGCCGGAAATTTTCCGGGCGGGCCTTTTCCTGGACTTGCCATACAGGTTCAAGTTCGACACGGTGGTGTACATCACCGGGGCGGCTCCGGGGATCACCGCCCAATATTACAACAGGCTTGATTTGAGGCTTTCATACCGGCCGGCCGAGAATTTCGAGGTGGCCGTGGTGGGCAGGAACCTGGGGGCGCCCCTTCATTTCGAGCACGAGCCTGTGATGCAGGAAGACTCCAGCTGGATAAGCCAGGATTTCTACGTGAAACTGACATACGGGATGTAAGAGCCAGGCCGGCCTGGGCGGCAAAACCTGAATTGACGGCAAATGAGCCCAAACAGACTTTTACGAACTGTTGTTCCGGCCGCAATTGCGCTGCTGGCGCTTTTCTGCCAAGCCGTTCTGGCCGGCGAGGCGGCGCTTCCGCAGCAAATCAAGGCGGCGTTCATTTACAGGTTCACGTTTTACGTGACCTGGCCGGAAAAAAGCTTCGCCAATCAGTCCTCCCCGTTCGTCATATGGGCGCCGGAAAAGAACGAAATATACACCCACCTTCTTGAGACAGTGGCCGGGAAGACCGCCCAGGGGCGCCATATCGAGGTAAAAAGATATATCTGGCCCCAGGACCTGAAGGGGGCAGCCCATATCATTTATGTGGGGAAAACCCAGGTAAAGGATATGGACAAGCTTGTCCATGCGGCCGAGGCTTTCACACCGGGGGTGTTCATCGTCAGTGAATCGTCCGGCGCCGAATGGAGCGGGGCATCCCTTAATTTCATCACGGAAAAAGACAGGGTGCGTTTTCAGATCAACATGGATCCGGCCAAAAAATCGGGGCTTTCCATAAGCTCCAAGCTTTTGCGGCTGGCGACAACTGTGACAGGCATGGAGGTGGAAAAATGAGCGGTTTGAAGCATATGGCCTCCAGAATGCCCCTCAAGTGGCAGATGACCTCCATCATACTGCTCACAAGCTTCGCCGCGTCGCTTTTCATCATAGTGGCGTACGTGGTGTTCGACATAACGTACTTCATTAATTACCTTGAACGCGAAATGGCGGTGGACACCACCGTGGCGGCAAGCCAGAGCGAATCTGCCATCATGTTCAACGACCAGCGGGCCGCTGAGGACATACTAAAGGCCTTCAGCCACAACAAGCATATCCGTAGCATCGTGATATTCACCCCTTCCGGCGGGCGGTTCGCCTCCTATGTGTCCCCCGAAGCGGCGGCGGCCCCGCCCGGCGCGGCCGGACTGAGGGACGGATTCTCGATGGGATGGAGCAAAGCTTCGTACACAAGGCAGATCACCACCGGCCGCGAGCGGGTCGGCTGGATTGTCATGGAGGCGAACCTTACCGGCCTGTTCGAACGCCTCCAGTGGCAGGCGCTCGTCTTCGCGGTCACCATGATTGTCCTGGCTCCGGCGGCTTTCCTTCTGTCCATAAAGCTCCAGCGCCTGGTTTCCGAGCCGGTGCTAAGGCTGGCAAGCCTGGCGCGGCAGATATCGGCCGGGCAGTCATATCCGGAAAGGGCGCAACAGGCGGGAGAAAACGAGATCGGCGACCTTGTGAACGCGTTCAACGAGATGCTCGGCCAGATACAAAGCCGCGACAGGATGCTTATGGAGCGCGCCGAAGCGCTGGAGGCGCAAGTGGCCTCGCGCACTGGGGAACTGGCCGTGTCCAACTCAAAATTAAAGTCGGAACTGGAGGAGAGGATATCAATCCAGGAGGCGCTGCTTTCGGCTAAAGAACAGGCGGAACAGGCAACGAAGATAAAAGACAAGTTCGTTTCGCTGGTGGCGCATGACCTGAAATCGCCCCTGACGTCCATCAACGGCCTGCTGAGCCTGGCATACAGCGACATCGCCGGCATGGAGGCCGGTTCCGGCAAGCTGATCGCGCGAGCCCTTACAATCGGCCAGCAGATGGCCAACATGGTGGACGAGCTTTTGGACCTGAGCAGGCTGCAAAGCGGGATGATAAAACCGGAATTGAAGTTCACGGAAAGCCGCAACGTGATCCTGGACGCCGTCATGAAGGTCCAGTTCATCGTGGAAAGCAAGGGGATCAAGATAGTGAACAGGGTGGAGGAGGGCAAAAGGATATACACCGATCCTTACCTTTTCGGCGAAGTGATCGTCAACCTGCTTTCCAACGCCGCAAAATTCAGCCACCCGGGGGGCGAAATAAGCATTTTCACCCCGCCGGACATGGACACAACCATCGCGGTAAGCGACAACGGCATTGGCATCCCGCCCAAAATTCTTGCGGCGATATTCGATCACGGCGAATATACTTCCAGAAAGGGAACGGCGGGTGAGATGGGCACCGGGCTTGGCCTTCCGCTTTCACAGGACATAATGAAAGCCATGGGAGGATCGCTCCGGGCCGAGTCTGAAGACGGGAAAGGCGCCGTCTTCTTCGCCACGCTCCCCTTTGTCCGGCCCAAAGCGCTGATCGTGGACGACGACAGGGAAATGAGGCTTCTGCTAACAAGGCTTTTAAGCAAGTTTGACGTGGAAATCGCGCAGGCCGCAAACGGCAGGGAGGCCATCTGGGCGCTGGAAAACGGCGGGGCGCACCTTGTCATATCGGACATGTACATGCCAGAGATGGACGGCCTGCGCCTTTTGGAATACGTCAGGAAGCATCCGAAGCTCAATTCCCTGGCCTTCATCGTCATCACTTCGTCGGACGGCAAGGATGTCAAGGAAAAGGCTTTTGCGACGGGGGCCGACGATTTTATCTCCAGGCCGTTTAACATGGACGAGTTTTTCCCCCGGATAGCGAGGTTTCTGCACGCGTTGCCTCACGGGAAAAGGTAACCGAAGGGGGCGTGGATTTTCGCCTCATGGTTCATTGGCCCATAACTCATTAAAAAGCCTCCTGAGTATTTTTTCAAATTCTTTTCTCAAGTGGAAGGGATTGAGCGTGCCATGG